>SHLU01000113.1 GCA_004282995.1 Sphingomonadaceae bacterium | reverse complement strand
CCGAAACCCGTATCGTGGTCGTCCGACTTGGCCTTGGCCAAGGACCAGTATTCGAACGCTGTGGCCTCCCCTTCGATGCCGCAGTCATAAAAACCGCCTGCGTTGACCATCAGTCCGAGCGTGCCGAGTTGAAGCGCAAAGCCGGCCTGTACTTCCTTCCCGCTGGGTGGACCTCCCGTCTTGTAGTCGATCACTGCGAAACCACCGCTGTCGAGCTTGTCCAGTCTGTCGATCCTGCCGTGTATCGTAACGCCGTGGCGTTCGAACTCTCCCTTAGCTTCGGCCAATACAGGCGTTCTGCCGGAGTCAGCCTCGATCTCGCTCTTGACCCACTCCAGTGCCTTGCGCAGGCGCGGTTCCCAAAGGGCGCGGGTCAGCGGGTGGTGATCCATCTCGGCCAGCACCGCGTCCGATATGGCGAACAAGTCGCCCCCGCCCTTGTGCCAATGTTCGAGGATGGTGTGCGCCAATTCTCCTTGCCATTGCGGGGTGGCGTCGGCGTCGAGCTGTTCCAGTTCACGCAGCCGCAGGATCGCGCTGGCATAATACTGGAATGGATCGGAACGCAGCTTGTCGAGCGCCGTCACACTGATCTTCTGCCGGCGCTGTTCGGGAGTTGGCCGAGGGGCCGGACGGGAATAGGCGCGCGCTGGCGGCGCGGAATCGAGCGCCTTCGCTATGGCGGGGATGTCCCTCTGCTCATAGCGACCGACCATTTCGCCCAGCAGCGCACTGACGCGCAACAGGAAGCGCGAGGCGATGGCGGGCCCCTCTGCATCCCGCTCCGACCGGCTGAGCACCACTTGGGGCGCGCCAAGCGCTCCAGCGAGATCATGCGCGGCGAGCCCTATGCGGAAGTCCGCGCCCGGGACACCCAGAGCGCGCAGGACAGTGGGAGCCAGCAGCGGATCAACTGAAGGCCTCGCCGGCCAACTTCCCTCGTTGAGACCGGCACAGATGACCAGGTCCGCCCGCGTCATCCGCGCTTCAAGCAATCCGTAGATGGAAATTCGGGGATGCCCGCCATATGGCGGACGCACCGAGGTCTGCTCCATCGCGTCCCGCAACAAGCCGTGCAGATCCTGCGGCTCGATCATGGTTTGCGTGGCGCGAGCGTTGAGAACAAGGTCGTCGATGAAATCGGCCAAGGCTCGTCCATCTTCCTGCGCCCAGAGGTCCTCACCGCACAACTGCTCACCAGCGCGGGCCAGCTTTTCAATCAAGTCGGCAAGCCCGATCTGTTCTGCGCTGTCCAGCAAGGGTCCGAGCACTGCCTCGGTTGCTTGCCACCAGTCCTCCACCCGTGCTTTGGCTGCGCGTTCGCGCAATGCGGCGAGGCCGGGCGCGGGCCGCGGACCGCGTAATTCGCGCTCGAACCGGCGCAAGTTTCGCAGCCAGTCGCGACGTTCGTCGCCACGTTTCACCAGCGGATGGCCCAGCAGCGATACAAGCGGAACTGGCGCCGCATTGCCTCCCGGGACCTCTGCCAGCAGCAATAGCAATCTGCCCGCCGTCGTATTCGAGAGCGGACGCCCGGCGGAATCATCTGCTTCGATGCTCCAGCGTCGCAGATGGTGGACGATCCGGCGTGCAAGCCCGCGGTCGGCGGTGACAATGGCGACCCGCTGTTCCGATGTCTCGATTCCCTCGCGGGCAAGCAAGGCCACCGCCTGAGCTTCGGCCTCGGGATTGCGCGTCTCGAGAAGGCTGACCCCGGCAAGGTGGCTTTTTTCCGACGGAAGATCGACCCATACCTTGCTCGCTTCGGGTGGAAGAAAAACCGCACTTACGGCGTGTGACCGTTCGGGTCGCGAGGCGCCCGTGCCCTTGCGGTGCCACTGGCGCACTTCCCCGCGCGCAATGCCCATTCGGTTGAGCAGCAGCTTGAGATGATATTGCGGATGGGTGACCGCATCGCCTTTCCCGAAGACTTCGCCGCCCGGCTCCGCAGCATGGCCGGCCTGCCCCAGCTCATCCCAGACATCGTCCTCCATCGTCAGGTCGAGGTCCGGCAGTACAACCGCGCCCGCCGGGAGATCGGCCATCACCCTCAGCAAGTGCGCGAGTGCGGGGGCCGCGCTGGTTACGCCGGCGGCAACAATCGGCGAAGACGGTGGCTCGGACTTCCACCTGCGGGCGGCATGTCGAAACAGGAGATTGCGGCGGGTCGCCGCATCGACACGTCCCACGGCGTCCAGTTCAGACAGCCACATCGCCTGAACTTTGGCGAAACGGTGGAGCGATTTCTGCCAATGTTCCGCAAGATCGCCAAACAGGTCGAGCACAGTTTCGCTGCGCAAATCTTCGGGCTTCACATCCTCAACCAGCAGACGGTCCATTGTCTGTCCGGTTTCCCGCGCCAGCTTGAAGAGCGCGGCCCCCTGCGGGGCATCCTTCTGCATCACGTCCCGCAACAGACCCGCCAGGCGCAGCCAACGCCAGGTCGGATCTACTGCCGGGGAAATATCGGCCGCGCCCAGAGGATCGAGCAGGCTCCCCAATGTCTCGTCGAGATCAAGATCACCCACAACCGCCATGCGCGGTAGCAACATCCCCGGCTGGTCGAGATCGCCCAATTGGCGGACAAATGCCTCGGTCATCGTGCGCATGGCGCGCGTGCTGGGCAAGAGCAGGGTCAAACGCGCGAGACCCACGTCATCTTCGAAATAGCGCGGAACGAGACCTGCAACGAGCGCATCCGCAAAGCCGCGATGGGCGGCAATTGAATAGACTTCAGGTACGCGCCGTTCAGCCACCCGCGAGTGCTTCCCCGGTCGGACCGATCGCCTCCGGCGTGCCAACTTCGAACCACAAGCCGCTGAAAGACAATCCGAACAGACGATCCTCCTCGAGGGCGCGATTCCAGAGGATATTGGTCGAAAACTTGTCTTCTGGGGCGTCGCGCAACAAGCGATGGGAGACCAACTGGATGCCGGTAAAGATAAACGGTGCGATCCGGCCCGACTTGCGCCGGCTCACTCTGCCCTCCGCGTCGAGATGGAAATCGCCCTTGCCGCGAAAATTGAATGCGCGGGCGTGCGGAACAACGAGCAACAGCGCATCCATCTTCTCAGCGTCCCACCTCGCCGACAGTTCGAGGAACGCATTGCGGGGTCCGTCGAGCCAGATATTATCCGAATTCAGGCAGAAGAACGGATCCGGCAGCAGCCCCTGTGCCTTGACCATCCCGCCACCCGTTTCAAGGAGCTGAGCGCGCTCGTCAGAGATGGCGATCTGAGGTTGCTGTCGTTCGCTCAGATGCGCTTCGAGAGCATCGGCAAGATAATGCACATTGATGATCGCCTTCGCGATACCTGCTTGCGTGAGCCGATCGAGCGTGTGATCGATCAACGGTTTTCCGGCCACCCGCACCAAGGGTTTTGGCTGGGTCGCCGTCAGCGGGCGCATTCGCTTGCCCAAGCCCGCTGCCATCACCATCGCGGTATCCGAAGCCAGCGTTGTCACGAAATCCGGCCCCCGCGCTCTTCGCGCAGTTGCGCTGGGATATTGGTGTCGAACCAATGGGCCACCGGAGCCAGCGCAGGATGACGCAGATCGCGCTCCATTGCCTCCCAGACACGCGGCACAAATTCGAGATAACGCGGTTTTCCATCGCGTCGATACAACCGCGTAAATATGCCGACGATCTTCGCGTTCCGTTGGGCGCCTAGCAGCGCATAGTCGGCATCGAACGTGTCGTGACTGGCGACTTGCGCCTTATAACGCGCAAGCATCTGCGCTTCGAGCGACGGATCGACGTCGCGGCGAGCGTCCTGCAGCAGTGATACCAGATCGTAGGCCGGGTGCCCGGCCAATGCGTCTTGAAAGTCGATGATGCCTTGCTCGCCCGAACCGTCCGGGGACGGATTCAACAGCATGATATTCTCGGCATGATAGTCCCGCAGGACGGTGACCCCCGCCCCCTGCCTCTCCAGCAAAGGCGCAAGCGCCGCGGCCCAGGCCGCATCATACCCAGCGCTGTCGATATCAAGCGACATGGCTGGGGCGTACCATTCGACCAGCAGCCGCGCCTCGCGCAAATAGGTCTCCATGTCGTATGGTTCGAACGGACCGGCCTTTGTCCGATGAAGCGGCACCAGCGCGTCGATCGCCGCGCTGTATGCTCCCTGCTCACCTTGCGGATTGCGGTCGAGCCAGTCGCGCATCCGGTCATCACCGAAATCTTCGGTCAGGACCCATCCTTGCGCCACGTCCTCCGCCAGGATCATCGGGGCGCGCGCGCCTGCTTCCCTCAGCCATGACGCCGCGGTGAGAAACGGTCGCGGGTCCTCGTGTGGGGGAGGCGCGTGCATCAGCATCGACCTCTCGCCTTCCCTGACCAGGCGAAAGTAACGGCGGAAACTCGCATCGCCCGGGATCGGATGGATCAAGCACCCAGCCCAGCCTACCGCGTCGAGAAATTGCTGGCCGCCTTCCGGCAGCACTTCTGTGCTTGCGCTCATGGCATCCGCTCTAGCCAACTGTCCCCGCCATTCGCAATCGCTGAGCGTCCTTGATCAGCCATTTCGAGCGTGATCGAGAGACAGGCCGGCTCGTGCGCAAATCCCCCTGCCCTGTCGGGCCATTCGGCCAACAGGACCGCGCCCTCGCGATAGTCGTCGAGACCGATTTCCTCCGCCTCTGCCGGAGCCTCAAGGCGATAAAAATCGGCATGGACCACCGGCGGATCGAGCGATTCATAGCTTTCGATGATCGTGAAGGTTGGTGATGGCACCTCGCCGGTATGTCCGAGCGCAGACAGGATGGCCCTCGAAAGTGTAGTTTTGCCAGTTCCCAGGTCGCCGGACAGTGCCACGACATCACCAGGCAAGAGCCTCGCCGCGATTCGCGCACCATAGGCGTCCATCGCCGGAAGGTCAGGCAGATGCACGATCATGGCAGCACGATTGTCGCGCTTGTGCCGAGGTTCTCGCGTGACTGGATGGTCAGTTCGCCGCCATGCGCCTCCACCAACTGCCGCGCCAGCGGGATGCCGAGGCCCTGGCGGCGCTCCATGCCCTTCCCATCGATGCTGGGTCGCAGCCCCTCGAGAGCGCGACGAAGAGCCTCGGGCGACATGCCGGACCCGTTGTCAGAGATGACGATACGCGTGCCTTCGGGCTTGCGTGAAAGATCGACCAGAATCTTGCCCCCACTGTCGGTCGCCGCGATGGCGTTATCGACCAGATGACCAATCGCCCGCGCCAGTTGACGGCTGTCGGCCATAACTTTGAGGTTGGAACCGCCCCGCAGGTCGAGGGAAAGCCCCGCTGATTTGATGTCCTGTTCGCGCTCACGCACGATGCCGGTGACAAACGGAAGCAGGGCGAATTTCTCCTTCCGGATCGGCAACAGGCCCGCCTCGCTTTGCGACAGATCCAGCACGTCCTCGACCTGATCGGTAAGCCGTGCGACCGATTCGATAATCGCAGCCACATACTCGCGAGCCTGTTCCGAAAGGTCACCGGCAACGCCGCTATCAAGCATTTCAGCAAAGCCGCCAATCGATGTCAGCGGGGTGCGGAATTCATAGGACATGTTGGCGAGGAAGCGGGTCTTGACCTCGTCAGCCTGTTCAAGCGCCTGGTTGCGCTCGCGCAGCGCGGTTTCGGCCTGCTCGTTGGCGGTCACGTCTAGCGTTGTCAGCAGACCATTGCCGTCGGGCAAGGGTACGCCTGCGAATTCAAGCGTTCGGCCGTCAGCAAGAGAAACCCTGCCAGCCTGTTCCTTGCGATCAAGCGTCGCGGCACGAATGACTTCGCCGATAACCTTTGCCCGTTTCGGCTTGGCAAGATTGCCGGAAATCTCTGTCAGCAACGCATCCACCGATGGATGCGTGTCGAGTAGTTCCGCATCGACCCCCCAGGTCCCGGCAAAGCTGCGGTTCCAGAGTTGCAAATGTCCATCAGGCGCAAAAACGCCGAGCGCTTCGAACAGGCTGTCGAGCGTGGCGGTGCGCGTCCGCAGGAGCGTATCGCGCGTGGCAGACAGAGCAAGTTGTTCGGTGCGGTCCTCGGCGATCAGGGCAAGGCCTCCATCGGGCATTGGCTGCGCCACGATCCGCAAGTGCGTTCCATCCGAAAGCGGCCAAGCCTCTTCCTGAGGTTCGCCTGCCTCGAACCATTCTACATGTTCGCTGCGCCAGGCCGGGAAATCCCGCACTTCGGGTGTTCTACTCTTGTCTCGTGCATCACTGAGCAATCGTTCAAAAGTCAGCCCATTGCCGCCAAGACCCAGTGGCAGCGCGAAAATTCGACGAAAAGGCTGATTGGCAAAGGTAAGCTTTCGGCCAGCATCGAATTGTGCGACGCCGACGGACAATCGATCCATCATGGATCTTTGCGCCTCGGCATAGGCCCTGTGCGCCCGTGCCTGTTCCTCCAGTTCCTGGATGTCGACGGCGTAGCCGGCCACTCCTTCATCACCCAGAGGCAGGTCCGATACCCGCAAGGCGCGGCGCTCGCCCGCGATAGTCGCCTGCACAATCCGCTCTACCGGGCGGCTCTGTTGCGAAGCCTGTGCGGCGACCTGTGCTGCGGCCAAGCCGTCGACCGATTCAATCAGTTCGACCTGTTCCTTCACCACCGTGTCGGCATCTTTCGCCCCGACCGCCTCGACATAGGCGCTGTTGACGAGCCGTAGCTTTGCATCGGGCCCTCGAAACCACATCGGCATGGGTGCGGCTTCAATAAGACCCACCAACGCGGCGAAATCACCCTTGGCGCGAGCCGATTCCGCACGCATCCGGCTAAGCTCGGTGGCGCTTTCGCTGAAATCAAACACCCACACCAAAGCGGCTCCGCCCGGTGACACCTGCGGGTCGGCCAACTGACCGCGCAGGGCGAGGCTGCGTTGTGAACCGGGCACGGTGATATTCATACGGAAGGGCGCAGCCGACTTCTGCGCGCGGCGAACCTTGTCGGTCAACTGCTCGAGCTGTTCTCGTGACAGCCCGCGATCGTCGCCCTCGCCCAGTTCGCTGAGATATTGCGGCAGGCGGTCGAAGCCTAGCCAGTGCGCGAGCCGTTCCGAGCCTTCGATCCGCCCATCGGCACGCACCAGCAAGGGGATGGCCGGTGCCTCATCCAGCATCCGTGCCATGCGCCGGGCAGCATGTCGGCTCTTGTCAGCACCTCGTGCCTTGCTTCCGGCGCGGATCATCAGCCACGCCGCACCCGCCGTCCAGGCGGCGAGCAGTACGCCGAACAAAGCCAAAAGAGTCGGAGACAGTTCCATCGAATGTTGCAGCTATGCCGCCACCGCGCCCGATGCAACACGCACCAAAAGGAAAAGCCCCCGCAATCGCGAGGGCTTTTCTTTTTTTACCGCTTATCGAGGATTAGTAGCGGTAGTGATCCGGCTTGAACGGCCCTTCGACGGGCACACCGATGTAATCGGCCTGGACTTTGCTCAGCTTCGTCAGCTTGACCCCGAGCTTGTCGAGGTGGAGCGCGGCCACTTTCTCGTCGAGGTGCTTGGGCAGAACGTAGACGTCGTTCTTGTACTCATCGCCCTTGGTCCACAGTTCGATCT
>SHLU01000112.1 GCA_004282995.1 Sphingomonadaceae bacterium | reverse complement strand
GATGCCGATTACCCGCAGACTCTGCAGGTAGAGATCCTGGATCTCTGGCGGACTCGGCTTCAGGATCACCTGATACTGATAATAGTGCTGCAGCCGGTTGGGATTTTCGCCATAGCGCCCGTCGGTCGGGCGGCGGCAGGGCTGCACAAAGGCAGCGTTCCACGGCTCAGGGCCGAGCGCCCGCAAGGTGGTGGCGGTGTGAAAGGTGCCCGCCCCCATCCGCATGTCATAGGGTTGCAGGATCAGGCAGCCCTGTGCAGCCCAGAAATCGTGCAGCGCCAGGATCATGTCCTGGAAGGAGTTTTGCGGATTGCGTTCGATCTGTGTCGCCATAGCCGCTGCGCAATGGCTTAGGCGTCAGACAGGGTCAATGCCGCAATGCAGCATCTTCACTCCGGAGCGACCGCTTCCCGGGCAGGTTCGACGGTGACCGGAGTGCCGTTGAGCACCGCATTGCCCGTCAGACGGTCGTAACGCTCGGGGTCGGTCAGGTCGTTGATCGACACTCCGGCATGATCGGCGGCAGTGCGCCAGCTGACACCGGCGCGGTGATGGCCCCAGCCATGCGGAATCGAGACGACGCCGGGCATCATGTCGTCGGTAATCTCGACGACGATTTCCACTTCGCCGACCCGGCTCGCCACCTGTGCCATGTCGCCATCCTCAAGCCCGCGAGCCTGTGCATCGTCGGGATTTATCATCAATGTGCAGCGATCCGGTCCCTTCACCAGCCGCCGGGAATTGTGCAGCCAGCTATTGTTGGAGCGGACATGGCGGCGGCCGATCAGGCTGAGCGAGCCTTCAGGCACCTCGCCCAGCCGTGCGGCGAACCGGTGAAGTTCCTCCAGCAGTTCGGGCGGAGCGGCATGAAGCAATCGGTCACTGGTTAGCAGGCGGTCCTTCAGGCACGGCTGAAGCGGCCCCAGATCGACGCCATTGGGCTGCGCCTCGACTTCAGCCAGAGACATCCCCGCAGGCGATGCCTTGAGCATGGCGTCTAGCCTCTCGCGCGGCGTGTCGAAATTGGGGGCAGGCTTGCCCTTTTCGGCCAGGATCGACTGCGCGAGATCGGCAGCGATTTCCCAATCGGCTTTTGCTCCCTCCTCCATCGGCAGGGTGGCTGGCGAATAGGCTCCAAAATTGCGCACGGCGAGCGGACCAAAGAAGAAGGTGTAGTGGTCCTTCTCCAGCGGGCCGCAAGGCGGCAGGATATAGTGGGCGTGGGTGCTGGTTTCGGTGATGTGCATGTCCATGCTCACCATCAGATCGAGCTTCTGGAGTGCTTCTTCGGTCCGCTCGCCATCGGGAGCCGACAGCACGGGGTTGCCGGCGATCACGAACAGTGTGCGGATGCGCTGGTCATCATCGCGCGTCAGTTCGTCGGCGAAGGCGATGGTCGGGATCTCGCCCATGATCGACGGTAAGGTGCCGCGGGCGGTCTCGACCGTCCTGATGTTGCCCTTGCCGACCTGTCCGACAAGGTCGAGCAACGGTTGCGGGAACATGGTGCCGCCTTCGCGGTCGAGATTACCGGTGGCCAGGTTGATAAGCTGGATCAGCCATTGATTGAGCGCGCCGAATTCGCACACGGAGACGCCCATCCGGCCATAGATCGAGGTCGGCTTGCCGCTGGCCAACTCGGTTGCAAGCGAGCGAATCGTCGCAGCCTCTATCCCGCAGTGGTCAGCCAGTTCGTCGAGGTCGAAACCATCGACCGCAGGCTTCACCTGGGCCCAGCTATCGTCAACCAGTTCGGCAAGGCCCGGCCGCAGCGAGCCGCCCTCGGCCAGCACGCATTGCAGTATACCAACCAGCAGTGCGGTGTCGGTGCCGGGGAGCACCGGGTGCCATTCATCGGCCACCTTGGCTGTTTCCGTCCGGCGCGGATCAATCACCACCAACCTGCCGCCGCGGGCCTGCATTTCCTTCACCCGGTTGCGGAAATCGGGGACGGTCCACAGGCTGCCGTTCGAGGCCATGGGGTTGCCACCGACGATAACGATCATTTGCGTGCGGTCGATATCGGGCACTGCGGCCAGGCTGACGTGGCCGTACATCTGGTATTGCGCATAGTGATGCGGGATCTGATCGAGGGTGGAGGCGGAAAAAGTCCCGCGAGCCCCAACCGCGCGTTGCAGATAGCCTGACTGGGTCGACAATGCGTAATCGTGTGCGCCGGGATTACCGCGATAGAATGCTGCCCGTGCGCCTTCGCGCTGCAATGCGACGACTTTCTGTGCGATCTCGCGGAAGGCGGCGTCCCAGCTTATTACCTGCCATCCGTCCGCGCCGCGCTTGACCGGTTGCCGCAACCGATCGGGATCATCCTGCAAATCGGCAATCGCGGTGGCCTTGGGGCAGATGTGCCCACGGCTCAGCACATGATCGGGGTTGCCTTTGATAGAGACGACCTTGCGTCCCTCCATCTCTACCAGGACACCGCAATTCGCTTCGCAGATATGGCAGGTACGGTGGTGGATCGTGGTCATGGGCAGTCTCCTTGAACACGTGAAACTAGCGGAGTCGAAGCAAGCATGCCACAAATCGCGCACTTTCCCATTAAGGGATACCTTGCATTCGCCTGGGTCGCTATCGTTCCCTCAGCCAGGTGCTCGAAGCAATCCCATCCGTCAGGAGAAACCGCTTTCATGAAACAGTTCAAGTTCACGTTTCTCGCTGCAGTTGCCGGCTTTGCCTTCGCCGGTGCCGTGCCGGCGCAGGCTAGTTGCGACGATCTATGTGCAGCACCTGTCGAGACAGCCGCGACGGCTCCAGCTTCTGAGATAGCGGGGCCGGCATTGTGGAAAGTCGCCGACGAAGACACCACGATCTACCTGTTCGGTACCATCCATGTCCTTCCTGAGGGTGTGACATGGATGACCCCGGCGATTGACGCCGCGCTCGGCAGTTCGGATGTGCTCGTGACCGAAATTCTCATGACGCCCGAGGCGACCGTAAGAAGCCAGCAACTCGTTGCGGAACTCGGCACTCTGCCGGCCGGCACGACACTGCGCAGCCTGATGACCGAAGAACAGAAGACCAATTACGAAGCGGCATTGGTTGCTCTCGGCCTGCCGGCGGCGACTTTCGACCCTTATGAGCCGTGGTTTGCCACTCTCACCCTGTCGATCCTGCCGCTGGTCAAGCAGGGTTACAGGATCGACCAGGGTGTCGAAAAAGTGCTCGAAACCAAAGCCGAAAGCAATCTCGCACGTGATGCGCTGGAAACCATCGAATTCCAGCTGGCGATCTTCGACAGCGCGCCGATGGAGGCACAACTTCAATATCTCGCGCAAGCCATCGACGGGGTCGACGAGGTAGCGCCGATGGTAGAAGCCATGGTCGCAGAGTGGCTGGAAGGCGATGCCGATGGGCTTGCGGCTCTGATGAACGAGGATTTGGACAAGGCTCCCGAAGTAGCCGAGGCCCTGCTCTACAACCGCAACGCCAATTGGGCGCAGTGGATCGAGGAACGGCTTGCCACCCCGGGCAGTGTATTCATGGCTGTTGGTGCAGGTCATCTGGCCGGTGCCCGCAGTGTGCAGGACCAGCTTGGCCAGCGTGGTATCGCTGTTTCGCGGGTCCAGTGATCTGGCGGAAGCTCCTGGCAGGGGCAGCAGCTCTGCTGCTGGCCTCCTGTGGGGAGCCTTCCCCACCATCCACCCAGGTGGAGCGACCGCTGCTGTGGCAGATTGCCAGGGCGGATGGAGAGGTCGAGGGTTGGCTTTACGGGACAATTCATGCCCTCCCCGACGGAGTTGAATGGCGTAGTCCAACATTGCAGCGGGTCATCGGCCGGGCTGATTTCCTGGTGGTCGAGGTGGCCGATCTCAAGAATTTAGCCGCCATCGGCGAAGAGTTCCAGCGCGCTGGGCGGTCGACGGGCCATCCCCTTCTGCGCGACCGGGTAGATCCGGCCAAGGTGGCGCAACTCAACGAGCTGACCGGCCGCACAGCTTACTCGGCGAGCGAGTTCAGGCAGATCGAAACCTGGGCCGCAGCCCTCATGCTGGCCCAAACCATCAATAACGGTCTTGAAAGCGAAAACGGCGTGGACCGCGCGTTGCTGGGTGATTTCGGCAATCGCCAGGTAATTGAACTCGAAGGTGCTGCCGCGCAATTCGCGATCTTTGATGCTCTTGCGGAAGAGGACCAGCGTGTTCTTCTCGATGCCGTGATAGACGAAGCTGCTGCCGGCGGGCTGACTCCCAACGCGGCGCAGGTCTGGCTGTCGGGCGATGTCGCGATGCTGGAGCGGGAAACGCAATCCGGGATGCTGGCCGATCCGGAAGTGCGTGACGCGCTGCTGGTCAGGCGCAACAGTGAGTGGACGGATCGAATTGCGGCGCTGCTCGCGGATGACCGGCGTCCGCTTGTTGCGGTCGGTGCCGCACATCTGGTCGGGGTGGATGGTCTTATCGCGCTGCTGGAAAGGAAGGGCTACAGGCTCCGGAGGTTGCAATAGGCTCTCGTACCGGGGGCGCAATTCCCTTGCATCGTACGCCCATTGTCCGTAATGGCGCGGCCTTCGGCAGCCATGGTCATCCCTGGAGGCGTGGTGAGGCCGAAATGAACCAAGCAAGCATTCGAAAGGCTATGTGACATGAGCGACGCTCTGACCCTGCCGGCCGAAGCGCGCGAACGGGCTGGCAAGGGAGCCTCCCGTGCATTGCGTCGCGAAGGCCGTGTACCCGCTGTGATTTACGGCGGAAAAGACAAACCCACGATGATCCACATCGAGGAAAAAATTCTCACCAAGCAGCTGCACAGCGGCCACTTCATGAACTCGATCGTGAACATCGAGGTCGGTGGCAAGACCGTGCGCACGTTGCCTAAAGACGTTGCTCTGCACCCGGTCAGCGACCGTCCGGAACACGCCGACTTCCTGCGCCTGTCGAAGGACGCCAAGGTTGAAGTCGAAGTTCCGGTGATCTTCGTCAACGAAGAAGACAGCCCCGGCCTCAAGAAGGGCGGCGTTCTTAACGTGGTCCGTCACGAACTGGAACTGATCTGCGAAGCCGACAAGATGCCTTCCGAGATCATCATCGATGTCACCGGCAAGGAAGTCGGCGATTCGATTCACATCAGCGAAGTCAAGCTGCCTGAGGGTAGCGAAAGCGCCATCACCGACCGCGACTACACTATCGCGACGCTGGTTGCTCCGTCCGCGCTGAAGAAGGCCGAAGGCGAAGGCGGCGACGAGGACGAAGAAATCGAAGGCGAAGAAGGTGAGGACGGTGAAACCGAAGTCACCGAACAGGACGCCGAAACCGTCGAAGGCGAAGACAAGCAGTCCGACGACTGATCGTCTCGCACTCACGCAATCACCAAGGCGCCGGGTCCCCATGGGGCCCGGCGTTTTGCTTTTTACAGTTCGATCGCTAGAGGCACCGAATGCAGATCTGGGCCGGCCTTGGAAACCCTGGACCGAAATACGCGGTGCACCGGCACAATGTCGGCTTCATGGTGTGCGACGTGCTGGGCGAAATGCACACCTTCGGGCCAGTTCAGAAGAAGTTTCAGGGCTGGTCGCAGGAAGGCCGCATTGGAAGCGAAAGGATCCTGCTTCTCAAGCCCGCCACCTTCATGAACGAGAGCGGTCGGGCCATCGGTGAAGCCATGCGCTTTTTCAAGCTGGAGCCCGAGGCGGTCACCGTATTCTATGACGAACTCGATCTCGATCCGTTCAGGATCAAGGTCAAGCGCGGTGGTGGCGCCGCTGGCCACAACGGTATCCGTTCCACCATCCAGCATCTCGGCGAGGATTTCCGCCGGGTCCGGATCGGTATCGGCCACCCGGGCCACAAGGATCGGGTGACCAGCCATGTGCTCGGCAATTTCGCCAAGAGCGAGCAGGACACGCTGGTGCAGATGCTCGGTGCGATCGGGGCCGAAGCCGCGTGGCTTGCCGAAGGTGACGACGCCCGCTTCGTGAGTGATGTCGCGCTGAGGATGCAGGATTGAAGCACGGCGCGCCGGTGCAGCGGGTGCTGGTAATCGGGCCTTGTGGCGCTGGCAAAAGTGCCGCTTCCCGCCGGATAGCAGCTGCGCTCGACCTGCCATTGTATCATCTCGATCGCCTACATTGGCAGGCAGGATGGCAGGAAGGAACGATGGACGATCTGCGCCGCGCACTCGCCCCGATCCTGGCGGATGAGCGGTGGCTGATCGACGAAAATTACGGTTCCACTCTTACGTTGCGGCTCGCCCGCGCTGATTGCGTTGTCTATCTCGACTTTTCGGTAAAGCTCTGCCTATGGCGCGCCGCTCGGCGACTATGGCATTTCCGTGGTCGCACACGGCCAGACATGGCTGACGATTGCCCGGAACGGCTCGACCTCGCGTTCTTCCATTTTATTGCTCGATGGAACCAGGATGTGCGGCCCGGTGTCGAACTTCGCCTTGCCCAATCGACAGCGCAGGTCCTACGGTTTTCCGGCCCGCGCGAACTGGAGAACTGGCTCGTGCAATTGGAGACCCGCCATGCCGATGTTTGATCGCCGAACCTTACTTGCCAGCGCCGCCGCGACCGGAGCCATGGCCGCCAGTGCGTCTTTCGCCCACCCAGACGTGGCGGGAGTCACACCGGATCTTTCGGGCAAGGCCGTTATCATCACTGGTTGCTCGTCGGGTTTCGGCCGACTGGGTGCGGAACATTACGCGCGGCTCGGTGCCAGGGTTTTTGCCACCATGCGCAACCTTCCCCGGGCCGAAGCCGATGAGTTGCGCGATCTCGCGATTGCCGATGGCCTGGATATCCATGTTCTCGAAATCGACGTGCTGTCCGACGCGCAGGTTGCCGCCGGCGTGGCCGAAGCAGAGCGGATCAATGGCGGCCCGCTTGATGTGCTGGTCAACAATGCCGGGATCGGCATTTCGGGGCCGCTCGAAGTGCAGGATATGGAAGCCACCAGGCTTATCTTCGATACCAATGTCTTTGGTTGCCACCGGATGGTGCGGGCCGTGTTGCCTGGGATGCGCGCCAAGGGTGGCGGACTGATATTCCAGATCAGCAGCCAGTTGGGTCGCGTAATTGTTCCCTACAGCGGGCACTACTCTCCGACCAAGTTCGCGCTTGAAGCGATGGGCGAAGCCCTCGCCTACGAGTTGGTGCCGCACAATATCGATGTGACGATCATCGAGCCGGGCGGCTACCCGACCAGGGTTTGGGTCAACCGCAATGTCTATACGCAGGCGTTGAAGGAGCGGGCCATTGATTTGCACACTGACGGCTATCCGCAGGTTGTCGCACGGATGGGAACCGAGGACGGTTCGGGCCGCTCGGCCGATCCGATGGACATTCCGCATGCCATTGCCAAGACGATTGCCATGCCATCTGGAACACGGCCTCTGCGGATGCCGGTCAGTGGTGGGCCAGTGCCGCAGGTAGCGCTCAACCAGGCGACCGCACAGACCCAGATGACATGGCTGGGCGAAAGCCGCATCGGCCCGATGATCCGCGCTGTGCACGAACGCTAGCCTTCGCAGGACAAGGCCGCTAAGGCGCGCGCCACACAATTTATACGGAGTATACGATGGGTTTCCGTTGCGGGATCGTCGGCTT
>SHLU01000008.1 GCA_004282995.1 Sphingomonadaceae bacterium | reverse complement strand
GGCCGGAGCCGTTTTGCGACAGGAGAAGGCGTGTGAACCAGCTCGTATCGAGCGTCGATGCAGTGGTGTTCGATGTCGGTCGTGTCATTGCGCAGTGGGATTTGCGCCATCTGCTGGCCAAGTGCATCGACGATCCGGTTGAGCGCGACTGGGTGGCAGACCATGTCGTGACCGAGAGCTGGCACTTCCAGCACGATGCCGGCAGGCCGCTGGCGGACATGATCCCAGAGCGCAAGGCGCTGTTCCCGCGCCACGCCGATGCGATCGATCACTATGCAACGCGGTTCAACGATTCGATCCCGGGCCCGGTGCCGGGGACCATCCCGCTAATTGAGCGGCTGGCCGCAAACGATGTGTCACTGTTTGCGATTACCAATTTCGGGGCTGATTTCTGGCAGCAGTTTCGGCCCACTTTCCCGATCCTCGATCACATGCGCGAGATTGTCGTTTCGGGCGTTGAACGGGTGGCAAAACCCGATGCGCGCATCTTCCGCCTGGCCGCCAAGCGATTCGGCCATTCGCCAGAAGCGATGCTGTTCATCGACGACAATCCGGCTAATGTCGAAGCTGCAGCCGCGCTCGGCTGGCACGTGCATCATTTCATCGATGCGCCGACACTCGAGGCCGATTTGGCGCAGAGGGACCTGATCTGAGACGAAAAAGGCCTCCAGCTGGGGGATGCTGGAGGCCCTCGGCGTGACCGCCCGGACGGAGGAGAGCGGGTGGTCGGATCGGCAGGCGTCAGCCTTTGGCTTGGCATTGGGCCAGTTGTTCGGCTGGCAGCTCTTCGCCTTTGACGGTAAAATTAGTCACCGCGCCGGTCTTCTGGGCGAGGCGCTGGCAGATGATCAGCGGCCGCGAGGTGCCCTTGTCGGCGACACAGGTCGTGCCCTCGCAAGCCCAGGCCGTGCCGCGAACGACCTTGATGCCGCTATCAACCGGCTCGGCAAAGTCGGCTCGGTAGTAGTGCCCGTCGAATGCGTTCGCAGGGGCTGGTGTGGTAGCCACGCCAAAGGTCAGCGCGGTGTAGAACACGGCGAGACCGCCGACGGTGATGTTACGGGCGGCATTGGCAAGAGTAGTCATGGGAGAGGGTTCCTTCTTCTGTATGATCGTCGGCACTCCGGCCCCGGTTGTTTGCGGGGTCAGGCAGGGGTCAATCGGCAGCCGGAATAACCAGTTGCGAATCGCTACTTACTGCGGTAATTATTAAGTTGCAACCTAAAACTTGTATCGAGTTTGCCGTAGCGGAAATCCGCGCTAGATAGGTTGCAGAAAAAGGACCGAATATATGGGTGGCCACGTCAGAGAACCGCTGCGCGAACTGCAGGAATGTGGTTTGCCGGAAGCATTGGAAGTGATGGGGGAGCGCTGGAGCTTCATGATCCTGCGCGCCAGTTTCAACGGCCTGCATCACTTCGAGGAGTTTCTCAACGAGCTGGGTATCGCTCGCAATATTCTCTCCAACCGACTCGGCAAGCTGGTCGCGCACGGCATTCTCGATCGCGAGCCGCACCCTGACGATCGTCGACGGATCGAATACCGGCTGACCAAGAAGGGGCTCGACCTGCTGCCCGCCATGCTGGCCTTGCGCCAGTGGGGCCAGAAATATGGCGCGGATTTCGTCACCACCGATCCGGTGCTGGTTGACGAACGCGACCGGCTGCCGGTTGGTCCTGTCGGCATCCTGTCGCACGATGGCCGTCTGCTTGGGCCAGCCGATCTCAACATGATCGCCCGTGCCGACCTGCCTTCCGACAAGCGCGATTGGCAGGAAGGGCAGATGCCCAACGCGAGCCGCGCCTGGATCGAAGATGGCGAAGGCGAAGGCGCCATCGCCGCGGAATAGCATGGGCCGCACCGCGCCGGTCGAGCGCACAGCCGACGGACGCTACATCATCGTCGATGGCCGCCTCTGGCGCGCCACCAATCCGCATTTGCCGGAAAACGAGCGGCAGCGCTGGGTCACCGCCCTGATGGATGCCCGCCGTGCTGTCGGTGCGGCCACCCGCGCAGGTGACGAAGCGGCCGAAAAGGCAGCCCGCGCCAAGGTCCACGAAGCCAAGGTCGCCCTTGGCGAACGCGGCCCCGCCTGGTGGGACGACGGCGCGCCCGACTACAACCGCAAGCTGGTCAAGAACACGCCCTATGCGGCGCAGGATTGAGGACAGTCCCCGCGAGGAATTGGCCACAACGGCAGGACAAATGCCCGTGGCGGGTCATTCACCGATCGACTGCTGCCAATAGACTGACACTGCAACAACAAGATGTCTGCTAACGACCCACTTGCGGACATAGGCTATCCTGAAAGAAGTTTACCATGCGAGCTATAGGCGTTCTTTTTGCATTGGCTCTGGCCACAGGATGCACTGACGAGCCAGATGCTCTAGCGGAGCATCAGGGCACGGCAGTGTTCTTCAATTTTTACGACGAACCTGTTCAAGCTTATATAAACAATGAGCTTCTCTTTTCCGAACGACTAGACGTCGACGATGCCTCAACTGGATTATCAAAAACAATAGACGTAACCCTTAGCGGATGTTCGAGGCTGAGAGTGATTGCATCATCTGGAGAGGCAGAAGAAGTTTGCGTTGAACGGAGCGGCTTCGGTTTGTGTATTTCCCCGCAACCGTCAGGCGATCTAATAGTGATCGAATTGGAAGAGAATTTCACGCCCGCGTTGGACTAGACGCGATGCCCGCTTCCCACCCCAATAGCCGACTACCCGATCCCTCAAGCCCTGGGCGGCTGTCTGCGGTAGCTTAGCGCTTCGGCGACATGGATGCGTCCGACCTGCTCCGACCCCGCCAGGTCGGCGATGGTCCGCGCGACGCGCAGCATTCGCGTATAGGACCGAGCGCTGAGGCGCATGGCTTCGGCGGCTTGCATCAGCAGTTTGCGACCGGCCTCGTCGGGTGTGCCAAAAGTCTCCAGCCCCTCGCCATCGAGCTGGGCATTGGTGCGCGCACCGGTCTGTTCGAACCTTGAAGTCTGGCGCGCCCGCGCGGCGGCGACTCTCGCGGCGACCTCGGCACTGCCTTCGGCAGGGGGAGGCAGTGACAGGTCCGCGGCGCTGACCGGATCGACATCGACATGCAGGTCAATCCGGTCGAGCATCGGTCCGCTGATCTTGGCCTGATAGTCGATCGCGCATTTGGGCGCGCGGCTGCAGGCCAGCGCCGGATCGCCGAGATAGCCGCAACGACAAGGATTCATCGCTGCCACCAGTTGCACCCGTGCAGGGAAGGTGACATGCGCATTGGCACGAGCGACATCGACCTGGCCCGTCTCGATCGGTTGGCGCAGGCTGTCGAGCACGGCACGTTGGAACTCGGGCATTTCGTCGAGGAATAGTACGCCCAGATGCGCGAGGGAGACTTCGCCCGGCTTGACCTTCAGCCCGCCGCCGGTCAGCGCCGCCATGCTGGCCGAATGGTGCGGCGCGCGGAAAGGACGCTGACGGCTGATCCGCCCGTCTTCCAGTGTCCCGGCGACCGATTGGACCATGCTCACTTCAAGCGCCTCGGATGCAGAGAGGGGCGGCAGGATACCTGGCAGGCACGATGCGAGGAGCGATTTGCCGGCACCGGGCGGACCGTTCATCAGGAAATTGTGCCCGCCTGCCGCAGCAATCTCCAGCGCCCGCTTGGCGGTTTCCTGCCCCTTGACCTGTTTCAGGTCGGGGCCGTGGTCGGGCTCTTCCACCACGCCCGGTTGCGGGGCGGGAAGCTGGCTGGTGCCTTTCAAATGATTAAGCAGGCTGACCAGGTCGGGCGCGGCCACCACCGGGACCTCGCTCGCCCATTTCGCCTCGCTTCCTTGCGCGGCCGGGCAGATCAGGCCGCATTCCTGTTCGCTGGCGTGGATCCCCGCCAACAGGACACCGGGCGAGGCCACCACCCTCCCATCGAGCGCCAGTTCGCCCACGGCGATGAAATCGGCCAGTTGCTCGGCATCGGTCACCCCCATCGCGGCCAGCAGCGCCAGCGCAACCGGCAGGTCGTAATGGCTGCCTTCCTTGGGCAGGTCGGCTGGCGAGAGGTTGATGGTGATCCGGTTGGGCGGCAGGGCGAGGCCCATTGAAGAGAGCGCGGCGCGGACGCGTTCCTTGCTTTCGCCCACGGCCTTGTCGGCCAGCCCGACGATGTTGAAATTGGGCAGGCCGGGCGCGAGCGAGCACTGCACTTCGACGGCCCGAGCTTCGAGCCCGAGATACGCAACTGTCCGGACAAGCGCGACCACGCCAGTTCCTCCACAACCCATGTCCTCTGACAAGGGTTTCTGGCGGCAACGCTGCGCAAAGTCGATAACCTTTTGGAAACCTTCCCCTTTGCACTTTGTGAAAGGCGCAGTCGTCACAATGGCGCAATGCGCGGCCCCTTCGCCCTCTTATCCGCTCTTGCAGCGTTCATCGGCGCCCCTGCCGCGGCGCAGGGGTATGTGGTGCATTACACCGTAACCGAGGAATGGGTCGAAGTCCCCTCGAATGCCGAATCGGCCGACCGCGCCATTGCCTTTCGTCGGGCCCGCACGCCCACCGCCATTGCTGCCTACGGTCCGTTTCGCGTCATCGACGCCAAACGTGCCGCACTGGTCGGCGTGACGGGTCCGGCGACCCCAGCACAGTTCAAAGCCATGTTGCACGACTATCCCGCGCTCGAGCAACTGGAGATGCTTGAATGTCCTGGCACCGAGGATGATCGAGCCAATCTTGCCACGGGCCGGCTGATCCGCGCTGCTGGCCTCGAAACGCATGTGCCGGCCGATGGCTCGGTCCGCTCGGGTGCCGTCGAACTCTTCCTCGCTGGCGCGCGCCGCACGATCGCCGACGGGGCCGAGTTCGCGGTCCACAGCTGGCTCGACGATTCGGGTTTGCAGGCGGATGACTACCGCCGCGATTCGCCCGAGCACTCCTATTACCTGCGCTACTATCGCGAAATGGGCATGACGGCAGACAGCGCGCGGGCATTCTACGACATGACCAACTCGGTGCCGCACGAGGCCGCGCTCTGGCTTACCGCGCAGGACATGCGTAATTGGCTTGGCGAAGCGCCGCGCGGCACGGTTTCGACGAGTAAATCATCGGTCGCCGACAAGGCTTTGCCGCGCATCAGCTATCTTGACTTGACCCTGCCGAGCGACTAACCGCGCGGACCAGATGTGGTCGCCAGCCAGGTTACTGACAGGCAGGCGGCCCTTTTTATTGGTGCCACGGCACCGCCCAGACACTTTTTGATCGAGGACGATCCGATGAAACGGACATTCCAGCCCAGCAATCTCGTGCGCAACCGTCGCCACGGGTTCTTCGCCCGCAAGGCTACCGTCGGGGGCCGCAAGGTTCTGCGCGCGCGTCGGAAGCGCGGCCGCAAGAAGCTTTGTGCCTGAGCACAACGACTGACGAACAGAAAATCGCGGTGATTCGTCGCCGCGCGGATTTTCTTGCAGCGAACCGGGGTCTGCGCGTGGCGCGCCCCGGTTTCGTGCTTTTGGCGCACCCCAATGGCGGCCAGGGCAAACGCTACGGCATTACCGTTACCAAGAAGGTCGGCAATGCCGTGGTGCGCAACCGCATAAAGCGCCGCTTTCGTGAGTTGCTGCGCGCCGCACTTCCCGAGCATGGCCTGCCTGACCATGATCATGTCCTGATCGGCCGTGACGGCGGGATCGAACGCGATTTTGCGAAGTTGCGCGACGAGCTTTCCGACGCATTAGCACGTGCTGCCGCTGGAAAGGGCGACCCACGCCGCAACCCGCGCCGGGGCAGGCGGAAGGGCGGTCGATGAAGACACTGCTGATATGGATTGCCCGTGGCTGGCAGATTGGCCCATCGCGCATCCTGCCGCCAACTTGCCGCTATCAGCCAACCTGTTCGCAATATGCCATCGAGGCATTGCAGAAACATGGGGCAATCAGGGGTGGATGGATGGCCTTGAAGCGTATACTGCGCTGCCACCCTTGGGGCGGGCACGGCTTTGATCCGGTGCCGTAGTACCTATATAACACACCTGACAGACGACACACGGGATCTTCATCTTGGACAACCAGCGTAATCTCATTATCGCCGTAGTGCTGTGCGGCCTGCTGATTATCGGCTGGGACGCGGCGATAAACCGCTTTTACCCGCAGCCGACCGAGCCCATCGAGGCGGTCGAAGCGGTCGGCCAGCCCGGCGTTGGCGCCACTGCGGCAACGCCCGGAGCGGCGATAGAGGGATCGGCGCAGCCGGCAGGTCCGGTCGACCTGGCCAAAGCGCTGGGTTCGCCGCAACGTCTGCGGATCGACGCGCCGCGGGTCGAGGGGTCGATCAACCTGATCGGCGCGCGCATCGACGATATTGAACTGAAAGACCACCGCGCCACGATCAAGGATGATTCGGGTCCGGTACAGCTGTTCGCCCCCGAGGGGACCGAGGGACAGAAATTTGCCAGCTTCGGCTGGGTCGGCGAAGGGGCGGCGCTCCCGGGCGAGTCCACCGTGTGGACCGCAAGCGGCGATGTGCTGTCGCCGGCATCGCCGGTTACGCTCAGCTGGGACAATGGCGCCGGACAGCAGTTCCGCATCGCTCTCAGCATCGATGAGAATTACATGATCACCGCCGAACAGACGGTGGCCAATACCGGCGGTGGACCGATCGTGGCGCGTCCCTATGCCACGATCACCCGGACAGATGCCAACGCGACCGACGATTTCTGGATCGCGCATTCGGGGCCGATCGGGGTGTGCGGCGATTCGGCCAATTACGACTACCGCTATTCCGAGCTCGCGGAAGATGGCCCGGCAGAGCCTGCAGGTCGCGCCGCGTGGCTGGGCTTTACCGATACATACTGGCTCGGCGCACTCGTGCCCGAAAGCGGTGCCGATACGCAGACCGGTTTCCGTTCGCTCGGCAACGATCTTTACCGCGCCGACGTAATCTACGAGCCGGCAACCATCGCGCCTGGGACGCAGGTTTCGCGCACGACCCAATTGTTTGCCGGTGCGAAGGAAAGCACTGTCCTCGACGCATATGAAGAAGCCGGGATCGAGAAGTTTGCCCTTGCCATCGACTGGGGCTGGTTCCGCTGGTTCGAGAAACCGATGCTGTGGCTGCTGCGCCAATTGTTCGAACTGGTCGGCAATTTCGGCGTCGCCATCATCTGCCTGACCATCATCATTCGCGGACTGCTGTTTCCGATTGCCCAGAAGCAATTCGCCAGCATGGCCGCGATGAAAGCGGTGCAGCCGAAAATGAAGGCGATCCAGGAAAAGTACAAGGACGACAAGCAGACGCAGCAGCAGAAGATCATGCAGCTGTACAAGGACGAGAAGGTCAATCCGCTCGCCGGCTGTCTGCCGCTCCTGATCCAGATCCCGATCTTCTTCGCTCTGTACAAGGTACTGGTGCTGGCAATCGAGATGCGTCACCAGCCCTTTGCCTTGTGGATCGAGGATCTTTCCGCGCCCGACCCGGCCCATATCCTCAATCTGTTCGGCCTGCTGCCGTTTGAAGTGCCCGGCCTCATCGCCATCGGTCCGTTGGCCGTACTACTTGGTATCACGATGTGGTTGACCTTCAAGCTCAACCCGAGCGCGATGGACCCGGTCCAGCAGCAGATCTTCAACATCATGCCATGGGTGCTGATGTTCGTGATGGCGCCGTTTGCCGCCGGACTTTTGCTGTACTGGAACACCTCCAACGTCCTGACGCTGGCGCAGCAGAAATATCTCTACTCGCGCCACCCGCAGCTCAAGGCTGCAGCGGATGCGGAAAAGGCTGAAAAAGCCAAGGCGAATGCGAAAGGATGACCGGGACATGATCGGCAATCCGGAAACACAAGAAGAGAAGGAAGCGGCGCGTCTGTTCTCGGGCCGCGTCGACTTCCTGCTGTCCGCTCCCCAACTGAAATTCCTGCCAGATCCAACGGTGCCAGAAATCGCCTTCTGTGGACGCTCCAATGTCGGCAAGAGTTCGTTGCTCAACGCCTTGACCGGACGCCGGGCCATTGCTCGCGCCTCGGTAACGCCGGGCCGTACGCAGGAGCTCAATTTTTTCGAGATCGGTGAGCCGACACAGATCCGCTTCGTCGACATGCCGGGCTATGGCTTCGCCAAGGCGCCAGTCAAAGTGGTCGAACGCTGGAAGAACCTGGTGCGCACCTATCTCAAGGGCCGGCAAGTGCTCGCTCGCACATTGGTGTTGGTGGATGCGCGGCACGGGCTCAAGGATGTCGACCGCGAAATGATGAAGATGCTCGACGAGACCGCGGTAAGCTATCGTCTGGTCCTGACCAAGGCTGACAAGATCAAGGCCAGCGAATTGGAAAAGACGGCCACCAAGGTAGCCGAGGAAGCGCGCTTACACCCCGCCGCCTTCCCCGAAATGCACATTACCAGCGCCGAGAAGGGGCTGGGCATCGCCGCCCTTCGCGCCGCGGTGGTGGCGGATGCCCGCGGACAGTAACTCATTCAGCCTCGACAGCGAATTGCTGAATGGCTAGTTCCGCCGCGTAGTCATAGGTTGGTGGGCCTTGCATGAAACTGGTTATCGGTAACAAGAATTATTCAAGCTGGTCGCTGCGTGGCTGGCTCGCGGCCAAGCAGTCAGGCCTCCATTTCGAAGAGATCATCGTCCCGCTGTTCGGCGAAGAATGGCAGCAGAAGAAGCTGGTCGAGGAAGACGGACTGATGCCGTCTTCTGGCAAGGTGCCGATCCTCTGGGATGGCGACACCGTGGTTTGGGACAGCCTCGCCATCATGGAGTATCTTGCTGACAAGGTCGGATCCGAGCGGTTCTGGCCCAAGGACGATGCCGCGCGCGGCATGGCCCGCTCGATGGTTGCGGAAATGCATTCCTCCTACGCCTCGCTCCGCAGCGAGTGTCCGATGAACATGCGCCAACGCTTTGAAGGCGCCAAGATCAGCGATGCCACGCGTCAGGATGTGGTGCGCATCATCGGCTTGTGGGCAGAGGCACGGGCGCGTTTCGGAAATGGCGGTCCGTTTCTGTTCGGCACGTTCGGTGCGGCCGATATCTTTTATGCCCCGGTGGTGAGCCGTTTCCTGACCTATGGATTCGGGATGCCGGGCTTTGCCGAGGCCTACATGCAAGCGATGTGGGAACATGACTGGCTGCAAGCCTGGATTGCTGCCGCAGAGGACGAAGAATGGGTTATCGAACAGTACGAAAGCGTGCCGGGCGCCTGATCGTCGCTATGGCCGCGTGTCTGGCTTTGCTGGCGCCAGTGCCGGCGCAGGCGTGGGGCTTTTTCGCGCACCGGGTTACCGGTCAAATCGCGCTCGCCAATATACGCCCCGATACCCGCGCTGCGATGCAGCGGCTGTTTCGGGCCGAGGCATTGCTTGGCACGCCCGACTGCGCGCTGGCGAGCCTGGAAGACGCGACTGTCTGGCCCGACTGCATCCGTCCGCAGCGCGATCGCTGGGGGCATACCGCCGCCTGGCATTATCGTACGATCCCGATCTGCGAAGCCTATGATCCGTGGAAGAATTGCCCAGGCGGCAATTGCATCCTCGCCCAGATCGAACGCAATCAGCGCATCCTGTCGGACGAAAGCCTCCCCGCACAAGTGCGCTTGCAGGCGCTAGCCTTCATGGTTCACTTCGTCGGTGACGTGCACATGCCGCTGCATTCGGGCGACAAGGATGATCGCGGCGGCAATGACCGTGAGGCAGCCTATGGCATCGCACCGGGTCTCAACCTGCACTGGATCTGGGACGGACCGTTGGCCGAGCGTGCCATCACCTCTGCACAGCAGCCTGCCTTGGTCCGCCTCTACACCGCCTCTGAACGTGTCGAACTGGGGGGTGGAACTGCAGCCGACTGGGGCCGTGAAAGCTGGCAGATCAGCCGCGAATTCGTCTATCCCAACGCTTTCGATACCGATGCGCCCTGCGATACTGACCTGCCCGGTGAGACGGCGCTGACGCAGGAGGATATTGTTTCCGCCATTCCGGTCAGCCAACGACGGGTGACGCAGGCTGGACTGCGCATGGCCCGATTGCTCGACGAAGCCTTTGCTCCCGGATCGCTTGTGGAGCCGGAAAGGGGGGCGCCATGAACCGGGCTCTAGATTATGCCAAGCGCCTGATCGCCTCGCCCAGTGTTACTCCGGCCACCGGCGCAGTGTTCGACGAGATGGAGGCGATGCTAGCACCGCTCGGTTTCGCCGTGCATCGATTCACGAGGGGCGAGGGCGCGCCGGGCAGCGACGAGGCTCCGGTCGAAAACCTGTTCGCCATCCGGCATGGCCCGGTTGGCTCTAAACACCTCGCTTTTGCCGGGCATCTCGACGTTGTGCCGCCGGGCGAGGGTTGGGCCAGCGCCCCGTTCGAGCCCGAGGTGCGAGGCGAGCTGCTCTACGGGCGCGGCGCGGTAGACATGAAGGGCGCAATCGCCTGCATGGTCGAGGCGGTCGCCCATGTGCCAGATGAGTCCGGGACCATCAGCTTCATCATCACCGGGGACGAGGAGGGGCCCGCGCTCCACGGCACCCGCGCGCTGATCGATTACATGCGCGCAGAGAACATACAGCCCGACCTCTGTCTTGTCGGCGAGCCCACCAGCGTAAACCGTCTGGGCGACATGATGAAGATCGGTCGACGCGGCTCGGTCAATATCTGGCTCGAAGTCGAGGGGACGCAGGGCCATGTCGCCTATCCGCACCTGGCTGACAATCCGATCCCCAAGCTGGTCGCCATGCTGGCCGAACTCGACGCGCTGGTGCTCGACGAAGGCACAGACTGGTTCCAGCCTAGCAACCTCGAGATCACCGACATGGAAGTCGGCAATCATGCGCATAATGTAATTCCGGCCAAGGCCAAGGCGCGCATCTCGATCCGCTTCAACGATTGTCATTCGGGTGCCTCGCTGTCGGAGAAGGTCAACGCCATTGCCGAAAAGCACGGCGGCACCGCGCTGCCGATTGTTTCGGGCGAGCCCTTCCTCACGCCGCCCGGCGAATTCTCCGGCATCATTGCCGCGGCGGTGAAGGCGGAGACCGGTATCGAACCCGAAGCTTCCACCACCGGCGGCACATCGGATGCGCGCTTCCTGCGCAGCGTCTGTCCGGTGATCGAATTCGGCCTGTGCAACGCCACCATGCACAAGCGTGACGAGGCCGTAGCCATGGCCGACCTCGATACGCTAAGCCGCATTTATACAGCGATCGCAAAAGCGGCGCTGACACAGGATTGAGAGGGTCCACCTGATGCTGCGAACATGGTTCGAAATTCCGCTTTGGCAGCGGGTCATAACCGCGCTTATCCTTGGCGTCCTGACGGGCTGGGCCTGGGGGCCGGAAGCCGAAAGCATCAAGTGGATCGGCGACTTCTTCATCAAGGCGATCAAGATGCTGGTCGTGCCGCTGATCTTCTTCAGCCTGGTATCCGGCGTTGCCGCCATCGGTGATTTGCGCAAGCTTGGCGCGGTCGGCGGGCGGGCGCTGCTGCTGTTCGTCGTCACCGGCCAGATCGCTGTCTGGCTCGGCCTTGCGCTCGGCACGCTGGTAGCGCCGGGAAGTGGGGTCGATACTTCGGCCCTCCAGATGGGTGAAACGCCCGAGCCAAACCCGACCACTGCGGTCGACATGGTCCTCTCGATCGTGCCCGAAAGTCCGGTGCAGGTAATGGCCGATGTCGCGGTGCTGCCGCTGATCGTGTTCAGCATGCTGATCGGGATCGGCATCTTGATGGCCAAGGAAGACGGGCTGCCGGTGCAGAAGGTCTTCGATAGCGGCGCGGTAATCATGCAGAAGGTCACGATGATCGTGATGGAGTTGACCCCTTTCGGCGTTTACGCGCTGATGGCGTGGGTCGCGGGAACGCTGGGGCTGGATGCGCTGCTGGCGCTCGGCAAGCTGGTCGGGCTCAACTATCTCGGCTGCCTGCTGATCATTTTCGTGATGTATTCGGCGATGATCAAATTCATTGCCAAGCTGCCGGTGCGCGATTTCTTCCGCGGCATCATCGACGCGATGGCGGTGAGCTATTCGACCGCCAGTTCCAACGCCACGCTGCCGGTGACGCTACGCTGTGCCGAGCGCAATCTGGGCGTTTCGAACTCGGTCGCCAGCTTCGTGATCAGCCTCGGCGCTACAATCAACATGAACGGCACGGCGATGTATCTGGGCCTCGCCACGCTGTTCGGGGCGCAGATCTTCGGCGTCGACCTGACAATGGGCGATTATTTCCTCATCTCAATTCTGGCCACTCTCGGCGCGGTCGGTGCGGCGGGCATCCCGGGAGCAGGCCTCATCATGATGGCGCTGGTGTTCGGCGCGGTCGGCGTACCCCTTGAAACCATTGCCTTTGTTGCCGGTGTCGACCGAATCATGGATATGATGCGCACCACCACCAACGTCAGCGGCGACGCCGCCGTGGCGACGACCGTGGCAGTGATGACCGGCGAGATCGACCGCGAGGAAATGATCAGCGCGGACGATGTCTGACCCCGCGCCGCGCCCCCTCGATCCGCTGGTGCGTTTCGCCGTCAGGCAAGAACGCGCCATCGAGATCGTGGGCGGCATATGGTTCGCGCTTAGCTGCGCGGTCTATGCGCGGTTCATCGACTTGCCCGACATACCATTTATCACTGACGAGTTGGCGCTCTACGCCTCAGCTGCCGCCAATGGCGTGTGGTGGGGTTTCGTCCGGCCGGCATTCCAGAAGCGCCAGGCTGAATTGCTGCAGGGCAGGGCTGGCGACTAACGCCCCTTCGGCTTCTCCAGCACCTTCTTGCGGAAGCTGCACAGATCCACCACCGGGCAGCGCCAGCATTCGGGCGTGCGCGCCTTGCAGACGTAGCGGCCGTGGAGGATCAGCCAGTGATGCGCGCCAAGCCGGAAGGGCTGGGGCACGCGTTTTTCCAGCTTGGCCTCGACCGCTTCGGGGGTCTTGCCCTTGGCAAGGCCGGTGCGGTTGCCGACGCGGAAAATATGCGTATCGACCGCAAAGGTCTCTTGACCGAACCAGCAGTTGAGCACGACATTGGCGGTCTTGCGCCCTACGCCGGGCAGGCGAACGAGGTCTTCGCGCGTATCGGGCACTTCGCCGCCATAGTCGTCGACCAGCAGCTGCGAGAGCGCGATCACATTCTTCGCCTTGGAATTAAACAGCCCGATCGTCTTGATGTGCTCCTTCAGCCCCTCCTCGCCCAGTTCAAGCATCGCCTGCGGGGTTTTTACCTTGGCGAACAGCGCCCGCGCCGCCTTGTTGACCCCGACATCGGTCGCTTGCGCGCTCAGCGCTACGGCCACTACCAGCTGGTAGGCATTGCCATATTCCAGTTCGGTCTCTGGCGCCGGATTGTCTTCCGCCAGCCGGCGGAAGAACTCGAAAATCTGGTCCCTGGTCATGATTGCGGTACCCGCAGCCCCTTTACCGCGGCGCGCAGGAGCGGGAGCGCGCTGATACCCCAGATGGCTGTCCAGATCGCCAGCACCTTGCCATGCTCATGCAACAACAGCGGATCGTTCACCAAGGGGATCCAGAGGAGGAGTGCAACTCCCACCATGCCACCGGTCCAGATCGCTCCTTCGCGTGGGCGCACGATGCGCTTTGCCAACCGCCAGTATGCAATTGTAATGGCGAGCACTGCAAATCCGCTGGCCCGCAGGGGCAGGGCGTAACTCGCGGGGCCTGTGGGGTTGGACATGGTCAGCCCGATTGTCACCAACAGGCCCGTCATCAGCAGGGCACCCGCGAGTGCGAGCCACTTCACAATCCCAATACATCCTGCATCGTGTACCGGCCTGCGGGTCTTCCGATCAGCCACCCGGCCGCCTTCACCGCGCCGCGAGCGAAGATCATGCGGTTCTCGGCGCTATGGGCAAGCGTCAGCCGTTCTTGCTCGCCGGCCAGGATGACGCTGTGTTCGCCAGCCACCGTTCCGCCGCGCAGGGCAGCGAACCCGATCGCGCCTTCTTTGCGCGCGCCGGTATGCCCGTTGCGCCCGCTCTCGGTGTATTCGGCGATGTCGATCCCGCGCCCCTCGGCGGCGGCTTCGCCCAGCAACAGTGCAGTACCGCTTGGCGCGTCGACCTTGTGACGGTGGTGCATCTCGACGATCTCGATGTCCCACTCCGACCCCAGCCGCGAAGCGGCTTCCTTTACCAGGTGGGCAAGCAGCGTAACGCCGAGTGAGGTATTGCCGGTTTGCAGGATAGGGACCACCCGCGCGGCATTGTCGATGGCGCGATGATGGCTGTCGGCGAGACCGGTGGTACCGATCACGAGCGGGATGCCAGCGCCCACAGCAGCATGAAGATTGCCCTCAAGCGCTTTCGGAGCAGAAAAATCGACCAATACATCGCTGCGGTCGGCTAGCGCGGCCACGTCTTCGCCGGCGTCGACCCCGCCTGTCAGCTGGTGCGCGCTGTCTTCCATCACGGCAGCGATTGTCTGCCCCATGCGCCCGGCGCTGCCGATGATTCCGATTCCTGCCATTGCGTCCTCCGGCTTAGCCATGCTTGATGGCCCGCATGGCTCAGATACGCAACATCGTCATCCTTACCGGTGCCGGGATATCCGCGGAAAGCGGGATCGACACTTTCCGCAGCGCAGGTGGGCTGTGGGAACAGCACAATGTCGAGGACGTCGCCACGCCGGAAGGCTTTGCCCGCGATCCCGACCTGGTGCTGGGCTTCTACGACATGCGCCGTGCGGCGTTGACCAAGGTGCGACCCAACCGCGCGCATGACGCGCTGGCCCGTCTCGAAGCGGAGTTTGCGGGTGAGGTGCTGATCGTGACCCAGAATGTCGACGATCTGCACGAACGGGCAGGGGCGAGCCGGATCCTGCATATGCATGGGCAATTAGGGAGCGCGCTGTGCCTCGCCTGCGAGATGCGCTCCCCGATCGAAACAGCTCTGGCCGAGCGCCCGCCGTGCCCTGTGTGCCAGGCCCGCAGCCTGCGCCCCGACGTCGTCTGGTTCGGCGAAATGCCCTATCAGATGGAGCGCATCTACGCGGCGCTGCGTGAGGCCGACCTGTTCGTGAGCATCGGCACTTCGGGCGCGGTCTATCCTGCCGCCGGCTTCGTGCGTGATGCACGAAACCTTGGCGTGCAGACGTTGGAACTCAACCTTGAACGCAGCGAAGGATCGCACTGGTTTCACGAAAGCCGGCACGGCAAGGCAGGCGAACTGGTGCCGGCATGGGTAGAGGAGGTGTTGGGAAGTTCAACGTGACTTCGAATATTACTTGAAGTGCAGAATGCTTAGGAATGAACTCTGTCCGACAATCAGGCGCGGCGGGTCGCCTGAGTAATCACCGTCTCGGAAGGGCCTGTGCCTCTCGGCGTCTTGGCTCGCGAAAATGCAACCAATCAGTCCCTGCTTGTCGGGTGAGTCTCCAGTAATGTGGACTGTCTCGCTCCGTCACTCGCGCCCACACACCTTGCAGTCCGCATCTTTCGGAATCGCAATTGCCCGCATTCCGGGCTTGAGGCCATCGATCAGCTGCAACTGCCCCCATTGCGGATCACCAAAGGTACTGATGCCATCGAGCAGCACGCGGACCGCCTGCATGGCGGCGAAGGTGCCGACCCAGCCGACCATCGCGCCCAGCACGCCATCCTCGGCGCAGGTGTCGCAATCCTCGGCATCGAAGGCATCACCGACGAAGCAGCGATAGCAGGGCTGGCCCGGCAAATGTCCTGCAAAGGCGGCCACCTGTCCCTGAAACCTGCCCACGGCTGCAGAGAGCAGCGGTACGCCAGCCACGACGCAGGCATCTGAGACCGCCAGCAGGGTGGCAAAATTGTCGGTCCCGTCAAGCACGAGGTCGGCGCTGGCCATCAGTTCGCCGGCATTGCCCGCGCCGATCCGCCGGTCGCTGATCGTCACTCGCAGCGAGCGATCGAAATTCTGCACCCAGCGCCGAGCCGCCACCGCCTTGCCATGGCCGATATCACGTTCGGAGAAGATCGTCTGGCGCTGGAGGTTGCTCTCGTCGACGCTGTCGCTGTCCACCAGCGTCAGCCGTCCGATCCCGGCACCGGCAAGATATTGCAGCGCCGGTGATCCGATGCCCCCAAGGCCCACCAGAACGACATGACTGTCGACCAACTTGGCTTGCCCGGCTCCACCGATCTCGGGCAGCACGATATGGCGGGAAAACCGATCAAGGCGTTCGGGGGAAAAGCTCATGCAAAAACTGTTGGCAGCAAGTGCAAAGCCTGTCGACAGCCCTGTTCACAAGGCTGTCGAGCAAGCGTGGACAGGCTGTTGGCCTGCCGGTGGATGAATTGTTGCCTGGCTGTGGGCGCGATCCCGAAAAGTCGAGCTTTTACAGTCAGCTTTCCAACTGTCGCAGCAAGCTGCGCACATCGCCGTCCATATCGGCATCGCGCTGGCGCAGGTCTTCGATCAGGCGCACTGCGTGGATCACGGTCGAGTGATCGCGGCCGCCGAACTTGCGCCCGATTTCCGGGTAGCTGCGCGGGGTCAGGACCTTGGACAGATACATCGCCACCTGTCGCGGACGGACCACGGCGCGGGCGCGCCGCTTGGACGACATCTCGCTGCGGTCGATGCGATAGAACTGGCACACGGTCCGCTGGATCTCGTCGATCGTGATCCGGCGACGATTGGCTGACAGAATATCGGTCAACTGTTCTTCGGCCAGCTGGAGCGAGACCACCTGGCCAGTCAGCTGGGCATAGGCGATCAGCTTGTTAAGGCCGCCGACCAGCTCGCGCACATTGCGAGTGATGGTACGGGCAAGGAACCCGATCACGTCTTCAGGAACGTCGAGCGGCGCAAACCGCGTTAGCTTGCTTTCGAGGATCTTCTTGCGCAGCTCGATATCGGCGGCCTGAATATCAGCCACCAGGCCCATCGACAGACGGCTGAGCAGGCGCGGTTCGACTCCATCGAGAGCTTGCGGTGCGCGATCGGCGGCGAAGACCAGTCGCTTGCCCTCGGCCAAAAGGTGATCGATCGTGTAGAGCAGTTCTTCCTGCGCGCTGGCCTTGCCGATGATGAACTGGATATCGTCCACAAGCAGCAGGTCGAAACTGCGCAACCGGGCCTTGAACTCGATCATCTGGTTGGCTTTGAGCGCCTGGACGAACTCGATCATGAAGCGCTCGGCGCTGCAGTAGAAAATGCGCGCACGCGGATGGGCCGAAAGGTAATGGTGGCCGATGGCGTGCATCAGGTGTGTCTTGCCCTGGCCCGTCGCGGCCTTGATGTAGAGCGGCGAAAATTGCGGCTGCTCGGTCGCGGCCATGCGCTGGGCGGCATTGCAGGCCAGGATGTTGGTTTCGCCCGTGACGAAGGCGCCGAAAGTCAGCGACGCGTCGAGCCCAACCGACGAAGTAAAGCCAGCATCGTTGATGGTGCCGGAGCCATAGACCATGATGCCCATATTGCCGCCGTCATTTGCCGGTCGGCGACCATCGCCAAGGGCAATATCGGCAACCTTGCGGCGTCCGGGATGGACCTGGATGTTGACGTTGCGCACATTGCTGCGGGCAATTTTCCAGGCCAGCGAAAGCCTGTCGGCAAAGCGGTCCTTGACCCAGTTGGCCGAGAACTCGGTCGGCAGATAGAGATTGAGGGTGCCTGTCTCTTCCTCGAAGCCGCCGACCTGGATTGGTTTGATCCACTGGCTGTGCAACTGGTGACCCAGATCCTTGCGCAGACCCTGGCTGATATCTGACCAGTCAGCCGCCAGATTCACCGCCTCAAGGTCTTCCATCAGATCTTCTTTCGATTTGCGTTTGGCAATGCCCGTCCGCCCGTGACTATCAGTCATCAATCCCCGCCTTTTCAACCGGTCCGCGGACCGGCATATATTCCCCGAAATTCCGACAAGCACAGCTTCGCCCCTAACCGGAATCCCTTTTCCGGTTTTGGTGCCCCCCATCGGCCTCATTTTGTAACGCCGAGCCTGTCCCGTGCTGCAGCGACTGCCCTTAAATCGGCTCCTGCGATTCTTCGCAAGAGGCAGGGCCGTAATTTTTATGAAATAAACTATTTGACAGGCCTCAAACCCGCAGGCCTGCGTTTAAGTCATTGTTTATAATGTAAAAATCTATGCAACAGTATGCGAATCGCGGGAAAACCAATACTTAACCATCATTTGATCGGCGATTGCGCAATGCAGCAAAAAGGGGCCGGTGCCCAGGACACCGACCCCATCTCAATATCAATACCGATTTCGCCTTGGCGAAACTGCTCAGAGCGCAGCGACTCGCTTGCTCAGGCGCGAATATTTGCGCGCAGCAGTATTCTTGTGGAGCACGCCGCGCGAAACACCGCGAGCCATTTCGGGCTGGGCTTCCTTGAGCGCCGTCTGGGCAGCTTCCTTGTTGCCTTCCTCAAGCGCGGTCTCGACCTTCTTCACGAAGGAACGGATGCGGCTCATGCGCGCACCGTTGACTTCGGCGCGGCGGTCGTTGCGACGGATGCGTTTCTTGGCTTGCGGCGTGTTGGCCATGTTCGTCCTTGTTGCGCGATCGCCCGATGCGACCGGATGCTAGCTATGAGTGATCTGCGAAAAACGGCGGCGTACCACCGGAAAGCGGCGCACATAGGTGGCAGGTGCCGAATCGTCAAGGAAAACCCTGCCTGCAGGTAGGGCGTAGGGCCTCGCGCGGCGCTATCGCTGGCATTGCGGGCAGCACCAGGTGCTGCGTCCACCTTGCGTAAAGCGACGGATAATGCCGCCATCGCCACGCAGGCACGCCTGCCCCTCGCGGCCATAGACCTGGAAGCGGGTAGCAAAATACCCCAGTTCCCCATCGGGCCGGGCGTAGTCGCGCAATGAGGATCCACCATCCTCAATCGATTGCGTGAGCACCTGGCGAATCGCAGGCACAAGTCGCTCAAGCGCGGCCAGCGAGACGCGGCCACCGGCCCTTCGCGGATGGATCCCCGCCATGTGCAGGGCCTCGCAAACATAGATATTGCCGAGGCCGGCGATGATTGATTGATCGAGCAGGCATAGCTTGATGGCCTGTTTTCGGCCCGCCAGCGCGCAGCGCAGATAGGGCGCATCCAGTCCGCCGCCGAGCGGTTCTGGCCCCATCGTGGCAAAGGCCGGCCAGTTTTCAAGATTGCCTGTGTCGACCAGGTCGACCCAGCCGAAGCGGCGCGGATCGTTGAGGGCGAAGCGGTTGCCCTCGGTCTCGATCAGCAAGTGGTCATGCCGGTCTATATCGCCCGGGTCGATGCGCCAGCGTCCACTCATGCCAAGGTGGAAGATCAGCGTCTGGCCGCGATCGGTATGGACAAGGCCATATTTGGCCCGTCGCCCTAGCGCGGTCACTCGCGCGCCGGTCAGGGCTTGCCCAATCCCATCGGGAAAGGGGAAGCGCATGTCGGGACGCCGCAAGGTCACGCGCGTGATCCGCTCGCCTTCCAGGAACCGGGCAAGCCCGCGCACCGTTGTTTCGACTTCGGGAAGTTCAGGCATTGCGCGACCCCACTAACACCCTTTGCCGGGGTGGCAATTGCCTCTAAGGCGCGAGGCGCAATGAGCGATACAGTATCTTTCGGCTATGAAGACGTAGCCCCCGAAGAGAAAACCCGGCGCGTCGGCGCGGTGTTTTCCAATGTCGCGGCCAAGTATGACATCATGAATGATGCCATGTCGGGCGGCATGCACCGATTGTGGAAAGACCGCTTTGTGCGCCGCGTCAAGCCTCAGCCGGGCGAGGCGATCCTCGACATGGCCGGCGGCACTGGCGACATTGCCTTCCGGCTGGCCGAGCGCGGGGCCGATGTGACGGTGGCCGACATCAACCAGGAAATGCTCGACGTTGGGGTTGAGCGGGCTATGGAACGCGGACTGACAGGCCTGGTGTGGAGCCAGCAAAACGCTGAGGCTCTTGACTATATCGACCAGCAATTTGACGCCTATACGATCGCTTTCGGCATTCGCAATGTGACCCGTATCGACCTTGCACTGGCCGAGGCACACCGCGTCTTGCGACATGGCGGCCGGTTCTTCTGTCTCGAATTCAGCACCACCGAATGGCCCGGCTTCAAGGAATTATACGACCTTTATTCGCATCGCTTGATGCCGAAACTTGGCAAGGCGATTGCCGATGACGAGGAAAGCTATCGCTATCTGGCCGAATCGATCCGCCGCTTTCCCAAGCCGCGCGCATTCGAAGCGATGATCAGCGATGCCGGTTTTGCCAACACAAGGGTCGAGCTGATTCTGGGCGGCGCAGTGGCCATCCATTCGGGCTGGAAGATCTGATCGGGTGACCCGGCCTATCACTCACATCTGGCGCCTCCTCAAATGGGGGCGAACTGCCGCACGGCACGGAGCCTTGCGTGGAATAGAGCGCGATCCCAATACGCCGACGCCGGTCAAGCGGCTGGCTCGGATCGCCCGGCTGGGTGCGCGGGTCCCGGCAGTGCCCGACTATGCCGGGGCGTTCCAGGATATCGGTCCGGCGGCGATAAAGCTGGGGCAATCGCTGGCGACCCGGCCTGACCTTGTCGGGCAGGAGGCAGCTGACAATCTGCTCAGCCTGCAGGACAGCTTGCCACCAGTTCCATTTGCCGAGATCGAGGCGTCGGTGGCGGCGACATTCGACCAGCCGCTCGAAACCCTGTTCGCGGAGATTGATCCCGAGCCGATCGGCGCGGCATCTATCGCCCAGGTCCATAAGGCGGTTACGAGCGACGGGCGCAAGGTCGCGCTCAAGGTTCTGCGGCCTGGTATTCGCGAACAGTTTGCGCGCGACATACAGACTTATGAATGGGCTGCTGCCCATGTCGAGGCGATGGGCGGGGAAGCTGCGCGGCTGCGACCACGCCTGACGATTGCCAATTTCAAGCGCTGGACCAATTCCGAGCTCGACCTGCGGCGCGAAGCGGCCTCCGCCAGCGAATTGGCCGATTGCATGCGGGGTTTTCCGGGGTATCGGGTGCCCACGATCGACTGGGACCGCACTAATGGCCGGGTGATGACCATCGAGTGGGTCGACGGCATCAAGATTTCGCGGCGCGACGAGCTTATTGCCGCAGGGCACGACCTGCCCGAACTGGCCGAGCGGCTCGTGCTGGCCTTCCTCAACCAGGCCATCAGCGGCGGGTTCTTTCACGCCGACATGCACCAGGGGAACTTGTTCGTCGAAGCCGATGGGACAATCGCGGCCATCGATTTCGGGATCATGGGCCGGATCGACCGCCGCGCGCGGCAATGGTTGGCTGAAATCCTTTATGGCCTGACCACCGGCAATTACCAGCGCGTGGCCGAGATCCACTTCGAGGCGCAATATGTGCCGAGCTATCACTCGGTCGGCGAATTCGCCACTGCCCTGCGCGCCGTCGGAGAGCCGATGCGCGGCAAGCCGGTGAGCGAGCTGTCGGTCGGCCAGATGCTCGACGGGCTTTTTGCCATAACCCGCGATTTCGACATGCAGACCCAACCGCATTTGCTGTTGTTGCAGAAAACCATGGTCATGGTTGAAGGTATCGCCACCCAGCTCAATCCTCAGATCAATATGTGGGATGTTTCCGCACCCTATGTACGTAGCTGGATCCGCGACGAACTGGGGCCGGAGGCGGCGCTGGCCGATGCGCTCAAGGAAAACGTCTCGACGTTGCTCCGCCTGCCTGATCTCGTCCGCCGGGTCGAGGAACGCTACCCGGCCAAGGGTGGCGCACCTGAGCCTCCACCGCTCCCCGAAGTCGAACTGATGTGGGAACGTCGCACCCAGCGCGAAGGACGCGACTGGCTGGGCTACGGCCTGAGCGCGGCGCTGGGTGCGGGCGCGGTCGCGGGTGCCCTCGCGCTCGGATTGGTCGGCTAGCCGTCCTCGCGCAGGTCGTGATGTGGCAGCATTCGCCAGCCTACCAGACATAGCAGGACGGTCAGCGCCTCGACCGCCATCGGGAAGGCCGCGCCTTGATAGCTCCCGTCGGCAAACAGCGATACGAGCCGTCCCAGCAGGGCGATGCCGAACAGAGCCGCGCTGGCGACTAGCGGATCGCCGTTGCGCTTCCATGCACCCCAGATCATGCAGCCGCCGCCGACCCAGAAAAACGCGGTCAGATCGGCCCGGATTGACGACAGACCCCGCGTCCCGACTGACTGGAGGCCGAAATCGGTGCTCGCAGTAGCCGGATCGAGCAGGAAGCCCGCGCCCATGAACACAAAGAACAATCCGCCGACAAACAGCAGAGCGGTGACAATGAGACGCATGAAGCTGATCCTCCCCCTTGGTTGAAGTCAGACTATCGGTCGTCATCGCGCTTCGCTAGGCAAATCGTAACCATTGGACGCAAAGACTTTCGCGGATTCGCGCACGGCGCTAGGCTGGGTGCAATTACGAGACTTTCGGGAAGGGGCATGATGACGGGCGGCGAAGGGCCGAAAATCCTGTTGGTGATCGGCGGCGGTATCGCGGCCTACAAATCGTGCGAGCTGGTGCGGTTGATCCGCAAGCAGGGCGGCACGGTGACCTGCGTGCTGACCGAGGGCGGTTCCAAGTTCGTCACGCCGATGGCGCTGGCTGCGCTGTCGGAAAATCCGGTCCACACGACCTTGTGGGATCTCCGCAACGAGGTCGAAATGGGCCATATCCAGCTCAGCCGTGAGGCTGACCTGCTGGTGGTCTGCCCCGCCACCGCCAATATGCTCGCCAAGATGGCTGCCGGTATTGCCGACGATCTCGCTACTACGCTGCTGCTGGCGACCGACAAGCCGGTGATGGTGGCCCCGGCCATGAATGTGAAGATGTGGCAGCACGATGCCACGCAGATGAATGTCGCGCGGCTGCGCGAAGCCGGTGTCGCGGTGCTCGACCCGGACGAAGGCCCGATGGCTTGCGGAGAATTTGGCCCCGGCCGCCTACGGGAACCCGAGGATATCTGGAATGCGATTGCCGATATGCTGGGTGCGGAACGTGTTGCCTCTCGGACCGGGGCCGATCTGGCGCCAGCCCCCTTGCGCACCGCGCCTGAAATCGAAGCGCTCGAACCCGAGCCCGAGGTTGCCAGCAAAGGGATGCTGGGCGGACTGCTGTCCTCTCTCATTCCGCGTTCCATGCCCAAGCGATCGATCGAAGAAATCGAGGCGCAGTGGGACGTTCCCGAAGAAGTCGAAGGCGAAGATTTGCCAGCAGACAACGCGGAGTGGGGTGATGAGCCGGTCGGGGATGAGACATCCGGGGACGATCTCGCCACTCCCGCAACCGAACCTCCCGAGGTGCCGGTGGATGCCGGACCTTTGCTGGCGAGCAAGGGGAAGGCCGCTTCCGCGCCACCGACCGATGCCGACGCCATCAACCATGAAGTCCTTACGGGTGCCGGCAAGCAGCGACCCGAACCGATCGTCACGGGTAGCCCGCTGGTCGAGGATGAGCCTTTCGAGAACAGCCCGCTCGACGGCCAGCCCGAGTTCGATCCCGATCCCGAGCATCGTCCTCTCTATGGCCGCCACGTGTTGGTCACTGCCGGGCCGACCCATGAACCGATCGATCCAGTGCGCTACATCGCCAATCGGTCAAGCGGAAAACAGGGCTTTGCCATCGCCGCCGCTGCGGCTGCGGCGGGCGCACGGGTAACCTTGGTGGCCGGGCCGGTGCATTTGAAAACGCCGCCCGGTGTCGACCGGATCGATGTCGAAAGCGCACGCGAAATGGCCGATGCCGTGCGCGGCTCGCTGCCGGCCGATGCGGCGGTGATGGTGGCAGCGGTCGCCGATTGGCGCAGCCGCGATTTTGTCGAGCAGAAGATGAAAAAGCGCGGCTCGGCTCCGCCAGCGCTGATCCTCGAGGAGAATCCGGATATCCTCACCAACCTGTCTGTCGGCGACCAGCGCCCGAAATTGGTGGTGGGCTTCGCGGCGGAGACCGACAATCTTCTCGACAACGCCCGTTCGAAACGCAAGCGCAAGGGTGCGGACTGGATCGTAGCCAATGATGTGTCCGGCGACGTGATGGGCGGCAGTGACAACGCGGTGCATATTGTCACTTCGCAGGGCGTCGAAGACTTGCCGCAGATGCACAAGGACGATGTAGCCCGGGCGCTGGTGGAGCGCATGGCCGAGGCACTCGCGCAGTCAGGTGAGGAAGAATGACGAATATCCCCGTGAGGGTAAAACGGCTCGCTCATGGCGAGGGGTTGCCACTGCCCGCCTATGCCACCGACGGCGCTGCGGGCATGGATATCGTGTCGGCAGAGGATGTGATGCTGGCACCCGGTGCCCGCCACGCTGTGGCGACCGGCATTGGTGTCGCGATTCCCGAGGGGTATGAAATCCAGGTTCGTCCCCGCTCGGGCCTAGCGATCAAACATGGCATCAGTGTCCCCAACACGCCCGGCACGGTTGACAGCGACTATCGCGGCGAGGTGAGGGTGATCCTCATCAACCACGGCGAAGATGCATTTGCCATCAGCCGGGGCGACAGGATTGCGCAGCTGGTGTTGGCACCCGTGACGCGGGCGACATGGGATGAGGTGGAAGCACTCGATGACACTGACCGGGGTGCAGGTGGATTCGGCTCGACCGGGGGGCACGCCGGTCTCTAGGCATCAGGCGAGTATCCCCACGGCCAGTTCGGCCCAGATCACCAGGAAAATCGCTACCGCCCCCGCCATCAGCCAAGCGCGCATCGCTGCATTGCGACCGATTCTTGCTGCCGCTTCGAGCAGCAAGCTAAGCCCCGCGAGCATGAAAGCAAAGACCAGGAAGTCGCCAAGTTTCCAGGCCACTTCGCTGGTAAATTGCATCGCCACGAGCGGGCTCAGCAGCAAAAAGCAGGCGAAGATGATGTAAGTTTGCCGCCAGCGTGCCGCCGTCTGCGAAGCGAAAGGGGATGGGCTGGCACTGGTCATGTCGGTTCTCGCTATAACGTCGAACGAGACCGTTCGACCGGAGAGGTGTTGCCCGCAATTCTATCACTGCAGGTCCTGAACGCAAAAAGCGGGCCCCGCTGGGACCCGCTCCATTGTTTTTGCAGGCTCGAGGACACGCCTCCACCGGAAAATCAGTCGACCCGGCGAACCTTGGTTTCTTCCGGCTTGATCGAGATGCGCAGGGTCTCGCCCGAGTGACCGGGGAAATCCGTGAACATGGCTTCGACCAAGTTGGGGAC
>SHLU01000007.1 GCA_004282995.1 Sphingomonadaceae bacterium | reverse complement strand
CCCCCCCGACCCCCATCACAATTCTGTCTGGCAATAGCCGGATTTTGACGAGGAGATTTCGTCATGAGCAAGCCCAAGGTTCTGATTTCCGACAAAATGGATCCCAATGCCGCGCGCATTTTCGAAGAGCGCGGTTGCGATGTCGACGTGATCACCGGGGAAACCCCCGAACAACTCGCCGCACGGATCGGCGACTATGATGGCCTCGCTATTCGGTCCTCAACCAAGGTGACCAAGGAAATTCTCGACGCCGCGACCAACCTCAAGGTCATCGGTCGGGCCGGGATCGGGGTCGACAATGTCGATATTCCCTATGCTAGCGGCAAAGGCGTAGTGGTTATGAATACGCCGTTCGGCAATTCGATCACCACTGCCGAACATGCCATCGCTCTGATCATGGCGGTGGCCCGCCAGATCCCCGCCGCCGATCGTCGCACCCAGGCCGGCGAATGGCCCAAGAGCGATTTCATGGGCGTCGAGGTTACCGGCAAGACGCTGGGGCTGATCGGCGCAGGCAATATCGGTTCGATCGTCGCCAGCCGCGCGCAAGGGTTGAAGATGAAGGTAATTGCCTTCGATCCCTTCCTGACAGCAGAGCGCGCAGTCGAAATCGGGGTCGAGAAAGTCGAACTCGATGCCCTGCTCGAGCGCGCCGATTTCATCACGCTGCATACCCCGCTGACTGACGAAACACGCAACATCCTCAGCCGAGAAAACCTGGAGAAGACCAAGCAGGGCGTTCGGATCATCAACTGCGCCCGCGGCGGACTGATCGACGAGGACGCGCTCAAGGACCTGCTCGAAAGCGGCCACGTTGCGGGCGCCGCGCTTGACGTATTCGCCTCCGAGCCGGCCAACGACAGCCCTTTGTTCGGCACGCCGGGCTTCATCTCGACCCCGCATCTGGGGGCCTCCACTACCGAGGCGCAGGTCAATGTTGCGCTGCAGGTAGCCGAGCAAATGGCCGATTTCCTGGTCAATGGCGGAGTTACCAACGCGCTCAACATGCCCAGCCTCAGCGCCGAAGAAGCCCCCAAGCTCAAGCCATACATGGCTTTGGCGGAAAATCTCGGCTCGCTGGTCGGGCAGCTTTCACACGGCAACCTGCCCAAGATCAGTATCGAGCTCGAAGGTGATGCTGCGGAGCTCAATCCCAAGCCTATCACTGGCGCCGTGCTGGCGGGGCTGATGCGGCGCTATTCTGACAGCGTGAACATGGTCAACGCACCTTATCTCGCCAAGGAACGCGGGATCGAGGTGCGCGAAATTCGCAATAGTCACGAGGGCGTGTTCCATACGCTGGTGCGCGTCACCGTTGCCACCGACGCGGGTGATCGTTCGGTCGCAGGAACGCTGTTCGGCAACGGCAACCCCCGGCTGGTCGAGATTTTCGGCATCGGCATCGAGGCGACGCTGGAAGGCGACATGCTTTACATCGTCAATTAAGACGCCCCCGGCTTCATTGGACGCATCGGCTCGCTGATGGGGGAACATGGCATCAACATCGGCACCTTCAACCTTGGTCGGCGTGAAGCAGGCGGGGAAGCGGTCCTGCTGCTGAGCGTAGACCAGCCGATTACGCCCGAAATCGTCGACAAGGCCTGCGAGGTCGAAGGCGTGCGGGTCGTCAAGCCACTGGCATTCTGAGCGTGGATGGGGCAGGGCGCGGCGCGTTATGACCGACACTGACGACCTGCTTCCCATCGGCCTGGAAGACCGGCTACCGGCAGAGGCGCGCAAGACCACCCATGCCATGCGCGCAGGCCTGCGGGCGATGGACCTGTATGGCTATGATCGCGTGCGCCCCCCCCTGATCGAGTTCGAACGCGCTTTGGCGGGACGGATGGACGGTGTCAGTACCAGCCGCATGTTTCGCTTCGTTGATCCTCAAAGCCTGCGCACATTGGCGCTGCGCAGTGACATGACCCCGCAGATGGGCCGGATCGCTTCCACCGCGCTGGCCGATGCGGCGCGTCCACTGCGGCTGTGCTATGCCGGAGAGGTCGCCACCATCACTGCGGACCAGCTCGATCCGTCACGCCAGCGCCTGCAACTGGGCGCGGAGCTGATTGGATCGGACAGCGCCATCGCTGCCGGCGAAATGGTGACGCTGGCAATCGAAGCGGTCGAGGCTATGGGCGCGAGCGGGATTTCGGTTGATTTCACGCTCCCCGACCTGGTCGATGTGCTGGCAGCCGAGGCCTACCCGCTCCTGCCCGACCAGGTCGACCGTGTCCGGCGTGAGCTGGACACCAAAGATGCCGGCGGATTGCTCCAGGCAGGAGGCGAGGCTTACCTGCCCCTGATTCATGCCGCCGGCCCTTTCGCCCAAGCATTGGACAAGCTGCGCGCGCTCGATGCTGGCGGCGCACTGGCGAGCCGTATCGAGGGACTTGAGCAGGTTGCGGAGCGGCTTGGCGACCGCGCCCGGCTGACCCTCGATCCGACCGAACGGCACGGTTTCGAATACCAAAGCTGGTTCGGCTTCACACTCTATGCCGAGGGCGCTCGTAGCGCGCTGGGCCGTGGTGGCACCTACTGGATCAAGGGATCGGACGAAGCCGCGACCGGCTTTTCGCTCTATCTGGACGCTTTGCTGCCTGCCTTGCCCGACGAAGCGCAGGGCGCGACGATGTTTCTGCCGCCGGGGCATGATCGCGGCGTCGCGGCCCGATTGCGCAGCGAAGGCTGGCGCACCTGCGAGGCGGTTGGTCCGCAGGATGATGCGAAAGCTCTTGGTTGCACCCATGTGCTCGACGGGGACGCGCCGCGCGAGCTCTAGCCTAGCAGAACTCGGCCGGATCGGGTCCGATCCGCCCGCTTGCATCATCCATCGCGTCGATCCGGTTCATCTGATCTTCGGACAGGGTAAATTCGAGCGTCTTGAAATTGGCCTCGATGTGATCGCGGCTCGATGCCTTGGGGATGGGGCAAAGGCCGTGCTGGATATGCCAGCGCAGGATGACGGCGCTGGCAGGTTGTCCAGTTTCCTTGGCTATATCCTGGATCGTGCCCTCCGACAGGCCCTGGCCCTGGCCCAGCGGCGACCAGCTTTGCGTGACAATACCCATATCCTCATGAACCTGGCGCAGCTCGCGCTGCTGGAAGGTCGGATGCAATTCGATCTGGTTGAGAGCTGGGACAACGCCGGTTTCGTCGACAATCCGCTTGAGATCGTCTTTGCGGAAATTAGACACTCCGATCGACTTGGCCTTACCCTTTTCGCGCAGTTCGATCAGCGCTTTCCATGTATCCACGAACTCGCCTTTGTCGGGGCAGGGCCAGTGGATCAGCAGCATATCAACATGGTCGCGGCCGAGCCGGGCAAGACATTTTTCCGCCGCTTTCATTGTGCGGTCATAGCCCTGACTCTCGTTCCAGATCTTGGTCTGGAGAAAGATATCGGACCATTCGCCGATCCCCTCGCCGACACCCCGTTCATTTTGGTAGATGGCAGCTGTATCGACCAGCCAGTAGCCCGTCTCGAGCGCCATCTTCACCGCCTGCGGAGCGTCTTCATCCGGGATTTGGTATGTTCCGAACCCCAATTGCGGGAGCTGACGGTTGTCATTGAGCGTGAGCAGCGGATAGTCGGTCATAAATTCTCCTTTGTGAGGACAATGAGAAACTCGGGCTTTGTTTCCGGCGAAACGCTTGCCCTGCGCCCCTGCTGGCCCTAACGCCCGCAGCGTTTCGAGCACCGTCACACATGCGAGCGTACTAATAATGGCCAACGTCACCGTGATCGGCGCCCAGTGGGGCGATGAAGGCAAGGGCAAGATCGTCGACTGGCTGGCCGACCGCGCCGATGCCGTCGTGCGTTTCCAGGGCGGACACAACGCCGGCCACACGCTGGTGGTGGGTGGCACTACCTACAAATTGAGCCTGCTGCCGAGCGGGATCGTATCGGGCACGCTGTCGATCATCGGCAATGGCGTGGTACTCGATCCCTGGGCACTCAAGGCCGAGGTCGAGAAACTCGAAGGACAGGGCGTTCGGATCGATGACGACAACCTCGCCGTTGCCGACAATTGTCCGCTTATCCTGCCGCTGCACCGCGATCTCGACGGTCTGCGCGAAACTGCGGCGGGCAAGGGCAAGATCGGGACCACCGGCCGGGGTATCGGCCCGGCCTACGAAGACAAGGTCGGCCGCCGGGCGATCCGGGTATGCGATCTGGAACATCTCGACCACCTCGAACCGCAGCTTGACCGGCTCTGCGCGCACCACGATGCGCTGCGTGCCGGGTTCGACCAGCCGCCGGTCGACCGCGCCGCCTTGCTCGACGAATTGCGAGAAATCGCACCGTTCGTTCTGCGCTTTGCCCAGCCGGTGTGGAAGCGGTTGAAGAAGGTACGCAAGGCAGGGGCGAAAATCCTGTTCGAGGGTGCGCAGGGTGTGCTGCTCGATATCGATCACGGCACCTACCCCTTCGTCACCAGCTCCAACACCGTTAGCGGCACGGCGGCGAGCGGCAGCGGACTTGGTCCCAACGCCACCGGCTTCGTTCTGGGTATCGTCAAGGCTTACACCACCCGGGTGGGCAGCGGACCATTTCCGACTGAACTCGACGACGAGATCGGCCAGGGGCTGGGCGAGCGGGGCCATGAATTCGGCACCGTGACCGGGCGCCAGCGCCGGGTCGGGTGGTTCGATGCCGTGCTGGTGCGCCAGACCTGCGCCATCAGCGGCGTGACCGGCATCGCGCTGACCAAGATCGACGTGCTCGACGGCATGAAGACGGTGAAAATCTGCACTGGCTATCGGCTCAAGAACAACGTCTACGATTACCTGCCGAGCCATGCGGCGAGCCAGGAAGCGGTCGAGCCGATTTACGAAGAGCTGGAGGGTTGGAGCGAAAGCACCGCCGGTGCCCGCAGCTGGGCCGACCTTCCGGCCAATGCGATCAAATATGTTCAGCGGATTCAGGAATTGATCGAGACGCCCGTGGCGCTGGTTTCTACCAGCCCCGAACGCGACGACACCATCCTGGTACGCGATCCCTTCATGGATTGATTGGGCAGTCAGGGTTAGGATACCGGCATGAGCCGTCGTCTGATCCTGCCGCTCCTGCTGATGCTCGCCGCGTGCGCGCCAACCGCGAGCCCGGACCTCCGGCCCGCTGCATTGCAGCAGGCCGATTTCCTGCTGGTCGATAAGTCGGATCGCACCCTCACCCTCTATCGCGGTGGAGTGGTGTTGCGTCGCTATACGGGCTTGCAGTTCGGTGAGGATCCAGTTGGTCACAAGCAATTCGAGGGTGACGAGCGCACGCCCGAAGGCCGCTACGTGATCGATACGCGCAATCGCGACAGCGCCTTTCACCTGTCGCTTCGCGTATCCTATCCCAATGCTTCCGATCGTGCATTTGCCGAGGCCCGTGGACGTGATCCGGGCGGGGACATCTTCCTCCATGGCCAACCCAACGCTTTGCCGGGACATTTGCGCATGATTGGCGATTGGACCGATGGCTGCATCGCCTTGACCAATGCCGAGATGGAAGAATTATGGCGGGCAGTACCCGATGGGACGCCTATAGAAATACGTTACTGATCATTAGCTTGTGGCTTGACTAGGTTCTTGTATGTTCTACTCCTGTTCCAAACAAGGGGGAGGAATGACGCAGCAACAATTCGAGTATGGCGACAGCGGTGTTTTCCGGGCCGATTGCGCCGTCCTGGCCTCGCGGGGCTGGCTGCGGGCCGAGATCGTGCAGGATGCGCGAGCAGCCGGGCTGCAAATCATCCATGAGACTGCGCTCGATGGCAGTCAGGTCCCGGTTTGCGACCTGACCATCGTTGATTGTCCGACCCCGGATGCAGCCCAGATTGACCTGCTCGACGCCCTGGCCGACTGCACGGCGCGTTCGGGACGGTCACTGTTGGTGAGCTGTACGATGGGCTCGCTGGAGGATGTCTACGCCAGCCTTCCCCATGGCGATGTCCCGGTCCTGGTTGATCCAACTAGGGGCGAGCGCGTAATTGCCATTGGCACAATTTTATCGACACTTGGCGCGAAAGGGGTGCGCGAATTGTCGGAAAGGGACCGCCTGGAACTGGTTCGGTTGGCCGAGCAGGTTGGCCGGCTGGCAGAGCGGCTCGAGGGCCTCGAACCCGGCAATCCGGAGACGACGAGCGCGTTTCGGTTCGGCTCTTCCGTCGGCGTCAATCTAGGCGAGGATTCGCACGCCTGGGCTTCAAAAAAGGCGCGTGCCCACCTGCCTGATCCCCAAACGGTGCGCACGATCATCGCCCAGCGAAAGGCGCGAGCGAAGTTCTTTCCCGAAGATCTGTTTGCAGACCCGGCTTGGGACATTCTGCTCGATCTCACCGCCGCACGGTCAGAGGGCAAGCGCGTTTCGGTTACTTCGCTGTGTATTGCCAGCGGCGTGCCGGCAACCACGGCGCTACGGTGGATCAGCCAGATGACCGAAGCAGGACTGTTGCAAAGGATCGAGGACCAGCAGGATCGCCGCCGCGCATTCATTGCGCTGACCGACAAGGCGGCCGAGGCGATGGCGCAGTACTTTGCGGAAATCGGCGCGGGGGCGGCGGTGCCGGTGTGACCGGACCTGCGGGGTCAGGCGCGCTCGATAATCACCACAAGTCCTTCGTAGGCATCTGCATCCTGCGGCAATTCACGGCGCAGCGCATCGGCGCGGGCGCGGTTGAGGATGGCTGGCGGGATATCGGCCGCGTGAAGCACCACGTCGGCCATACCCAACAGCCTCGCTTGGCGCAGGGTCAGGTCCTCGGGGTCATCGTTTTGTAGCCGGATCACAGCCGGTTCACTCGCCTCCGCATCGTCGTTGCCGGAGAGCCAATGGTCGACCCGTGCAGTGGATCCGGCATCGAGCGGGTCGAGCGGACCGCCTTCGGCCATTCCTGCGTCGACAGCGCGGCGGCGATTATCGGCATCGGGCCAGCGCGCGCGCATGGCCTCGCGCACGTCGCGCAATTTCCCGGCCAATGTGCCCAGGGATTGCGGCAATACTTGTTCGAGCCGTAGCCTGATGTGCTTGGCAAGGCCTGCCGACGCGCCGCTTGTGGAGATGGCTACCAGCACCGGCTCCCGGTCAAGGATGCTCGGGGTGGTGAAATCGCATAGGTCGGGTCTGTCGGCGACATTTACCAGCAGCCCCAAGGCGCGCAGCTTCTGGCAGGCTGCGCGACTGGCGCGGTCATCCTCCAACGCCACGAAAGCGAGGGCCGCATGGTGCGCCTCGGCTTCGCTGCATGGAATTCCACCCGCGCGCTCAACCAGCCTGCGCTTGGCTTCACCCATCGCGCCCTCGCCGATCACCACGACACGTTTGCCGTCGATCCGGTGAAACAGGGGCAGCGACCCTATTTCAGCCATTCGGGAACCCGTTCGGCATCCATGATTGCGCCGGCATCGATGCGGTCCGCGACCACCGCGAAGCGATCGCCATCGACCAGCACCTCAGCCACGAAGCCGCGTGAATTATAGCTCGACGCCATGGTTGCGCCATAAGCCCCGGCAGTGCGGAATACGGCGAGTTGACCCGATGGCAAGGCATCGCATTCGCGGTCCCGGGCAAAGGTGTCGCCGGTTTCGCAGATTGGGCCGACGATGTGGGCGACCATCCGCTCGCCTGTTGGCTCGACCGCCTCGAAATCGTGCCATGCGCCGTAGAGTGCAGGCCTTGCCAGGTCGTTCATCGCCGCGTCGACGATGACGAAGGGAGGGCCATTGCCGCCCCGTTTCACGCGGACTACGCGGGTCAGCAGCACTCCTGCATTGCCTGCGATTACACGGCCCGGCTCGAACGTCAGATGCACGCCCCAATCACTGGTTACACGCGCGACCATCGCACCGTATTCGGCCGGAGACGGGAGCATTTCGCCAGCCTTGTACGGCACGCCCAGCCCGCCGCCGAGGTCGACATGGGTAATAGTATGCCCGCTGGCACGCAGGTCTGCGACCAGATCTCCGACCTTGGCAAAGGCTGTTTCCAACGGCTCGAGATCGGCCAATTGGCTGCCGATATGCACGGCCACGCCGCGCAGGTTCAGCCCGTCGAGCGCCGCCAGCTCAGCAAAGGCTTCGCGCGCATGGACCAGCGGAATGCCGAACTTGTTCTCGGCCTTGCCGGTCGAGATCTTCTCATGCGTCCCTGCGTCGACATCGGGATTGATACGCAGGCAGGCCGGTGCGCTTTCTCCGCGGTCGGCCGCAAGCTCGGCCAGTTCGCGGCCTTCCTCGCGCGATTCGATATTGAATTGGCCAATGCCCTTGTCGAGCCCCAGCGCCAGCTCGGCGCGGGTCTTGCCGACGCCCGAGAAAACGATCTTGTCAGGAGCCATCCCCGCTGCCAGCGCCCGGCGCAATTCGCCGCCGGAAACCACGTCGGCCCCGAATCCGGCACGCTGCAAAACCTTTAGCACTGCCAGATTTGGATTGGCCTTGACCGCAAAGGCTATGAGCTTGTCCGGTACCAGCGCCAGGGCTTCGCTGAATACGCGCGCGTGGCGTTCCAGCGTCGCGCGCGAATAGACGTAAACGGGTGTGCCCACTTCCTCGGCTATCTGCGGGAGCGGGACATCTTCGGCGTGCAGGACGCCATCGATCAGGCGGAAATGGTCCATGCGCGCACCCATGCCGACCGCTTCGCGCGAAGTCGAGACAGCTTAGCTGTCTATTTTGCTATCTGGGCTACGCCTGGGCGCAAGTCATTCCGGCGGAAGATCGAATGGATCGTCCTCGCGTTCTTCCGACCTGCGGCGCAATTCGACACTGCGTTCGGGCGCCGCCAGCGTATCTGGTTCGAGCAGTTCAGCGGGAGAAGGTTGGCGCGCCATGCCAAAAGGTGCCGGCGGCAGGCTTTGTCCCGCCTGTGGCTTGAGATCGGCCTGCTGGCCGCAAGCGGCGAGGCCCGCGAATGCCAGCAGAGTGGCGGAAAGAACAATTGCGCGCATTACGACTCCAAGCCCAGCGCCCTGCGCGCTGTGGCGACTTGCTCCCTTACCCGAACGGGGGCGGTCCCGCCATAAGAGCTGCGCGCCGCAACCGATGCGTCGAGGGTCAAAACCTTGCGAACCCGCTCGTCCAGCCGAGCGTCGATGCCTCGCAGATCATCCAGCGACAAATCCTCCAGCGTGCAGCCTTTGGCATCGGCCAGTTTGACCGCCGCGCCGGTGATGTGATGGGCTTCGCGGAAAGGAATATCGGCTTCGCGCACGAGCCAGTCGGCAAGGTCGGTCGCGGTCGCATGGCCAAGTCCGGCGGCGGCGCGCATCCGGTCGGTGTCGAATGTCGCGCCTTCGATCATCCCCGCCATCGCCGCCAGGCACAGGTCGAGCAGGCCGGCGGCCTCGAACACCGGCGGTTTGTCGTCCTGCATATCCTTCGAATAGGCCAGCGGCAGGCCTTTCATCGTCACCATCAGCGCAGTCGCGGCACCGATAATGCGGCCCGCATGTCCGCGCACCAGTTCGGCGGCATCGGGATTCTTCTTCTGCGGCATGATCGAGCTGCCGGTGGACAGGCTGTCGGGCAGGCGCACGAAACCGAACGGCTGGCTCGCCCACAGGATAAGTTCCTCGGCCAGTCGTGACAGGTGCAGCGCGCATTGGCTCGCCGCTTGCAGGTAATCGAGCGCAAAATCGCGGTCCGACACCGTATCGAGGCTGTTGGCGGTCGGGCGGCCGAAGCCAAGCGCATCTGCGGTCATCTCTCGGTCGAGATCGAACCCGGTCCCGGCCAGCGCCGCGGCCCCCAGTGGACATTCGTCGGCCCGCGCGGCATTGTCGGCAAAGCGCGAGGCATCACGGCGCAGCATTTCATAATAGGCCAGCAAATGATGGCCGAGTGTCACTGGCTGTGCGGTCTGTAGATGGGTGAAGCCGGGCATGACGCTGGCGGTATGTTCGTCAGCACGGGTGACCAGCGCGCGTTGCAGCGCGGCGATCCCGTCGCGGGCACGGCCGGTGGCCTCGCCAACCCATAGGCGGAAATCGGTTGCCACCTGGTCGTTGCGGCTGCGCGCGGTGTGCAATCGCCCCGCAACCGGGCCGATCAGTTCGGTCAGCCGCGCCTCGACAGTCATATGGATGTCTTCGAGGTCCCAGTCCTCGGGCACGCCGTCGCGCTCATACTCGGCGGCGACCTGCTGCAGGCCCTCGTCGATCGCCTTGGCGTCGTCCTCGCTGACGATGCCTTGCTTGGCCAGCATCGACACATGTGCGCGGCTGCCGGCGATATCCTGCCGCCACAGCGCCTTGTCGAACGGTATCGAGGCGTTGATTTCGCGCATGATGGCGCTAGGCCCTTCGGCAAATCTGCCGCCCCACATCTGGTTGGAGCCACCTGTGTCCCGTTTATCGCTCACGCTCGCCAAATTCCTTCTGGTGCCTGCCGGCATTTTCATGCTTGCCGGGTGCGATAGGGCCGCGCCGGAAGCCGCGCAAGGCGAGGGCGCATTGGCAGACGACAAGGCCAGCTTGGTCGGCGAAGTCGACCGCCGCTATGCTGGCGAGCTGATGCCTGCCGAGACAGTGTATCTGCCCGACGGGCGCGAATTCAATCTCGGCGCGCTCCAAGGGCAACCGGTGCTGGTCAATCTCTGGGCGACTTGGTGCGCGCCCTGCAAGAAGGAAATGCCCTTGCTCGACGCGCTCGCCCAAGAGCGAGAGGGGACCTTGCGCGTCATCACGGTGAGCCAGGACAAGCAGGGTACGAGCGTGGTCGAACCCTATTTCGCGGCTGCCAAATTCGCGCTGTTGGAGCCGTGGCTCGACCCGCAGGCCAAGCTGCTCGAACATTTCGGCGACGGTTTGCCGATCAGCATCCTGTATGATGCCAGCGGCCGGGAAGTATGGCGCATCGAGGGGGACTATGACTGGGACAATGCCAGCGCGGCGGGAATAATCGACGAGGGGTTGAGGTGATTTTCCTGCAGAGACTGGTCTGGAGGTGAAAATATGGTGGGCGATGACGGGCTCGAACCGCCGACCCTCTCGGTGTAAACGAGATGCTCTACCAACTGAGCTAATCGCCCTCTCCGCAATGCGGGAAGAGCGCCCACATAGCGTGCGAGCGTTCAAAATCAATTGCCAATCGCTCGGCAGCGATTAGGGGCACGGACATGGCAGCACCCAATCTTCGCATCCTTGCAACAGGCGGCACGATTGCCGGTATCGCCGGTTCGGCCATTGCCAATGACTATCGTTCGGGTGAAATCGGGATCGAGGAATATCTCGAACAGGTCGGCGCGCTGGGGCTCGATGCGCATCTGACCGGTCACCAGATTGCCAATATCGATTCTTCCGATATCGCAGGAAGCGTCTGGAATCCGCTCCACGCCGCCATAATGGAGGCGCTGGCCGATGCCGATTGTGGCGGCGTGATCGTCACCCATGGCACCGATACGCTTGAAGAGACCGCGTTCCTGCTCGATCTGACACTGCCCGCGACGAAGCCGGTGGTGCTGGTCGGGGCTATGCGGCCCGCCGATGCAGTCGGCTATGACGGCCTGCGCAATTTCGCCAATGCGGTGCGGGTGGCTGGCGATGCCGATGCCGCCGGGCGCGGCGTGCTGGTGGTAATGGGTGACCGCGTATTTGGCGCGCGCGACGTGACCAAGGTCCGTACGCGCGGGGCCGATGCGTTTCGCGGTTTCCCGCGCGAATCGGTCGGGCTGGTGACGCCGTCATCGCTGGAATGGTTTGGCGCCCCCTGGCGCAGCGGCCGCGAGGCCAGTTTCGCATGGCACGAGACGCTGCCGGAAGTGGCAGTAGTCTATGTCCATGCGGGGCTGACGGCCGAACAGGTCGTGCGGCAAATCGGCAGCAGTACGCACGGCGTAGTGCTGGCGGGCGTGGGTGAGGGCAATATGCCCGAGGCTGTGCGCGCGTTGCTGATCGAACGTCGCGCCGATGGCTTGCCGGTGGTCCGCGCGAGCCGGGCCGGTGAAGGCTTGGTTGACCGCGAGGCGGAAGACGATGCCAACGGCTTCGTCGCCGCCCGCGCACTCAACCCGCAAAAGGCACGGATCCTGCTGCAACTGCTGATCGCCGAAGGGGTCGAAGACCCTTCAGCGATCCAGCAGGCATTCGACGGCGGTTAACGCCCCGGCTCAGGACCAGGGCGTGACGAGGTATTTTTCGCCCGTTTTCATGGCGCGATAATCGGTCACCGCGTCCTTGGTCAGCATTTCTTCCAGATTGACCCGGCGTTTGTAGCTGCTGGCAAAGGTGGTGGTGAGGTTGTCGAGCACTCGCTGACGCATGCGCATCATGGTTTCCATGCCGGCCTGAGCGAGAAACGGGGTCAGCAGCCAGCCCGAAAGCGTCCAGCCAAAGCCATAGCTGGGCATCAGGATGGTCGGGCCAAGGTCCAGCCGGCCATAGATGAACATCCGCTTCTGCTGGTTCGAACCATAGCGCGAATATTCGGTCATCTTTGAAACAGCGACCTGCTCCATCGCCTTGAACACGTTGTCGGTGGCCTGGCCGCCGCCGATCGGGTCGAAGCCGTAGAATGCGTCGGTGGCGTCGATCGCCTCGCGCAATTGCTTCATGAAATCGTCGTCGCTGGAATTGACGACGTGCTTCGCGCCGAGGCCTTTGAGCAGATCGACATGTTCGGTCTTGCGGACGATGTTGACCAGCTCGAGTCCGTCTTCCTGGCAAATCTTGACCAGCATCTGCCCCAGGTTGGAAGCAGCCGCAGTGTGGACGATGGCCTTCTGCCCGTCCATCTTGGCATTTTCGGCAAAGCCAAGCGCGGTCATCGGATTGACGAAGGCGCTGGCGCCGTCCTCGGCCGAATGGTCGCCCAGCGGCAGACACATGGCGGCATCGGCAATCACGTACTGGCTATAGGCATTGCCGGGCACGCAGGCGACGCGCTGTCCGTCGAGCGCCTTGGCCATGTCACTGTCGCCGGTGGCGACCACAGTGCCCGCACCTTCGTTACCGGCAGCCAGTTTCTGCCCATGCCGCGCTTTGGAACCAGAATTGAACGGTTCGGGCATGTTGGCGACGAACTTGCCTTTGGAATATTCGGCATTCTCGAGGTCGGCCGCGCCGGTCAGGATCGCCAGGTCCGACGGATTGATCGGGGCTGCTTCCATTTTGACCAGTACCTGGTTGCCCTTGGGCTCGGGTACGGTAACTTCCTCGATCTCGACCGTGAGCGTGCCGTCCGCTTCCAGGGTGGTGAATAGCTGTTTGCCGGTGGTGCTCATCAGGTCGTCTCCTCGGGTGGATTATCTTCTGGGTAGTCTGCGGCCACGAAGTAGAGGCCATGGGGTGGGGCGTTCAACCCCAATTGCTGCCGGTCACGGGCAAGCAAAACTTGTTCGATACGTTCTTCGGCCCATCGACCCAGGCCAACCAGGGCCAGGCATCCGACCATCGAACGGACCTGGTGATGGAGGAAACTGCGTGCGGCGGCATGGATCAGGACGTGTTCACCGTCGCGCTCTACATCAAGCCGGGAAAGCGATTTGACCGGGTCGCGCGATTGGCAATGGGCGGAGCGGAAGGTGGTGAAATCGTGCCGGCCGACCAGCGCCTGCGCTGCCCGGTGCATCGCCTCATGGTCGAGAGCCTGCGGCACCAGCCAGGCGCGGTTTTTTTCCAACGTCAGCGGGGCACGACGATTGGCGATGGAATAGACATAGCTGCGTCCGACGCAGGAAAAACGTGCATGCCAATCATCCGGCACGATTTCGCAATGCGTAACCGCGATCGGATCCGGCCGCATGTGGGCATTAAGCGCACCCATCATGCGGAACGGCGTCAGCGCGCTGTCGACATCGAAATGACTGCGCATGGCGAGCGCGTGGACCCCCGCGTCGGTACGCCCGGCGCTGTGGAGGGTTACTTGCTCTCCCGTCACTGCCTGCGCGGCATCCTCGACGGACTGCTGGACGCTCGGCCCGTGCTTCTGCCGTTGCAGACCCTGAAAGGGGGTTCCATCGAATTCGAGAGTGAGCGCAAAGCGTGGCAAGCGATAATCAGACCTTGCGCAACAGCCAGGCGGGCAAGCCGAACAAGACGATAAGCAACAGGCCCCGCCAATTGATCCATTGCGCGGAATCGCAGGCTTGCTCGATGCACCAGGCTGCCGGGACAATCGCGGTAATGGCGAAGGGCAGGATCAGGACGAAGGCGACAAGGGCGGCAAAGGCTGCGCGCTTGGGCTGGAACAGGGCGAACGCGATGGCCACCAGCGCCATCAGTTGCGCGGCCACCGAGGTCCAGATCACGACCGAACCAACCGTAGTCAATCCACCGCCGCCGATCATCGCTCGACCGGCGAAGATGGCCCACGATCCGACGATCAGGCTCACGATGGCTATGGCCAGCAGGATATTGCGCGATAACGGCGTCATTCGATCAGTTCCCCTCGCTTGACCGGCTTGCCGCGAAGAAAGGCGGCAAGGTCCATGGCCGGTTTTCCGGCTCGTTGCAGCCGCAATGGCCGGATTGCGGCATCTCCGCAAGCAATCGTCATCTGGTCGTCGAGCACTTTTCCGGGGTTGCCGGCGGCGTCGACTGCCTCTGCCCGCAGAAGCTTGACCCGCTCGCCGTCAACCGTGCACCAGGCGCCGGGGAAGGGGGCGAGGCCGTGAATGTGCCGGACCAGCTCGGCCGCGGGCCGTATCCAGTCGATCCGCGCCTCGGCCTTGTCGATCTTGGGAGCATAAGTGGCTTCGGCATCATCCTGCGCAACCGGGATATGCTTTTCGAGTTCACGCAAGGTCTGGACCATGAGACCTGCTCCCAGCTCGGCCAGTTCCTCGGTCAGTTCGCCAGTAGTCTTGTCTTCAATCGGAGTGCGTAAAGTCGCCAGCATCGGGCCGGTGTCCAGGCCGGCCTCCATCTGCATGATGGTCACGCCTGTGACCACGTCCCCTGCCATCACGGCGCGGTGGATCGGTGCCGCCCCGCGCCAGTACGGCAGGATCGAGGCGTGGACATTAAGGCAACCGGACTTTGGTGCATCGAGAATCGCTTGCGGCAGGATCAGGCCATAGGCGGCCACCACCGCCACATCGGCTGCAAGCGCGGCAAAAGCCTCATGCTCTTCCGGCTGTTTGAGCGATTTGGGCGTGCGCACTTCGATGCCCAGCTCCTCGGCCGCCTTGTAAACAGGCGACACTTGCAACTTCTTGCCACGACCGGCCCGCCGCGGGGGTTGGGTGTAGGCCGCAACCAGTTCGTGCCCGGCGGCATGGAGCGCGCGCAGGGTGGGGACCGCAAAGTCGGGCGTTCCCATGAAGATTATGCGCATTCGAACACCAGTCAGCCTTCCGTTCCTGTAGCCCAGCCCCTATCTTTGCGGCGATGGCATCGCAAGAGATCGAACTGCTGGCATCGGCGCTGGCGCGGCTTCCCGGCCTTGGTCCGCGCTCGGCGCGCAGGGCGGTGCTGTGGCTGGTAAAGAAGCGCGAGAGCGCGCTTCCAGCCCTGATGGAGGCGCTCGAAGGCGTGCAGGACCGGTTGGTTGAATGCGACGTCTGCGGCAATGTCGACACACAGAACCCCTGCGGCATTTGCGCCGATCCCCGCCGCGACGCGAAGGGTATCTGCGTGGTCGAGGATGTGGCCGATCTATGGGCGCTCGACCGGGCGCGGCTGTTCACCGGACGTTATCATGTGCTGGGGGGAAAGCTGTCTGCGCTCGACGGAGTGCGGCCGGAAGATCTCAACATCGCTTCGCTATTGGCGCGGGTCGAGGAAGGCGGGATCGACGAGGTGGTGCTGGCCATGAACGCCACCCTGGAGGGGCAGACAACCAGCCATTACATCGCCGAGCGGCTGGAGGCATTTCCTGTCCGTATCACGCAGCTGGCGCATGGCCTGCCAGTGGGCGGCGAACTGGATTATCTCGACGAGGGAACCCTGGCGCAGGCCCTGCGGGCGCGGCGACCTGTGGGATAGCCTCTCACACTGATCGCAAACACTGGCTTGCAGCGCGGCGAGGCAGCCCCTAAATTACGCTCATGGCTATTCGTGAAATTCTGGAAGTGCCGGATCCCCGGCTAAAGATCGTGTCGCAGCCCGTCACGAAGTTCGATGACGAGTTGAAGACGCTCGTCGATGACATGTTCGAGACGATGTATGACGCGCCCGGCATTGGCCTCGCCGCGATCCAGGTCGGCGTGCCCAAACGGGTGTTGGTGATCGATTTGCAGGAACCCGATCTCGATGCCGAGCCGGAAGAATGCGGCCATGATCACGGCGATGGAGAGGGCGCGCACAAGCACTATCCGGTCAAGAACGATCCGCGCGTTTTCGTGAATCCCGAGATTGTCGATCCGGCCCCTGAACTGCATACCTACCAAGAGGGTTGCCTGTCGGTCCCCGAAATCTATGCCGATGTCGATCGGCCCAAGACGTGTACGGTCCGCTACCAGGACCTCGACGGCAAGGCGCACGAGGAACAGCTCGACGGGCTGCTGGCAACCTGTTTGCAGCACGAGATGGACCATCTCGAAGGGATCCTGTTCATCGACCATCTCAGCCGGTTGAAGCGGCAGATGGCCCTGAAAAAGCTTAAGAAAATCCGTCAGGCAGCCTGAGCGCTGCGGCAGGAACACAAAAAATCCCCGCAGCGATGCGGGGCTTTTTCGTTTAGACGAGCGTGAACAATTTACTCGCCGCGCTGCTGCATCCTGTTCAGCGCCTTGAGACAATCGTCGGCACATTCGCGGCACATCTGCGCGCAGCGACGACAATGCGCATTGTCGTGTTTCTGGCATTCGTCGATGCATGCTTCGCACGCGGCAATGCAATTGCGCAGCATCGCCTCGATCACCCCCACATTGCCAGAGGTGCGGCGGGTTGCGACGCGGTAGGTGGCGGTGCAGATGTCCGAGCAATCCATGCAGGCGCGAATGCAGGCACGCATATCGCCGTCCTCGGCACTGCAGGCATCGGCGCAGGAATTGCAGATCGCAGCGCAATACATCGCGTGCTTGACCGCCTCGCCCAATTGCTCGTTCCAGTCGGCTCCCACATCTGGGTGTTCCTTGATCATTTCCTTGATCGACATGATGAATTCTCCTTCTGCTTGAAGGAGCGGTTCGCATTGGGGATAGTTCCGAAGCAGGCTTGGCGGCGGTCGACGTTCCGACTATGTTCCCCGAATGGATACACTCGCATTTGTCTTCGTTTTCGTCGCCCTGGCCATCGGCGCAGGGATTGGCTGGTATGTTGGATCGCGCCCGGCGAAGGATTGGGAGGCGCGTCACAACCAGCGCGATGGCGAGGCGCGCGAAGTGGACGAGAAATTCCGCCAGGCCATTGTCGATCTTGAAAATGCATCTGTTCGTGCAGCCAGGGCGGACGATCTGGAACGGCGGCTGGAAACGCTCGGGACGGAGCATTCCGAACTCAAGGGCGCTTTTGAACGGATTCGTAGCGAAAGCGCGGAGCGCGAGAAGGCGGCAGTTCAACGCCTGGCTGACCGCGAAGAGCAATTCGAACGCGAAATGAAGCGACTGGTCGAAGCCGAAGAGAAATTGCAGGCCAAGTTTAACGAGATCGGCGACAAGATGCTCGAGGGTGCGCGCACCAAATTCCTCGAGGGCGCACAAACCCATCTTGCCACTTTGAGCAAGGAAAGCCTCGCCGAACTGGAAAAGAAAGTCGGGCCTGTCGGCGAAACGCTTGAGCGTTATCGCAGGCGGGTGGAAGAACTTGAGAAAACCCGGATCAGCGATTTCGAGCGGTTGCAAGGTGTCATCGGCCAGGTCCGCGAGGGCCAGGAACGGGTCGTGGAGGGCGCCAATCGGATTACCACCACGCTACGCGGAGCGACCAAGGCGCGGGGCGATTGGGGGGAATTGCAATTGGCCAATTTGCTCGAGAGCTGCGGCCTGCATGACAAGGCGGATTTCGATTTCCAGACCACGGTCAAGGATGAGTACGGCAACAATCTGCGCCCCGACGCGGTAATCAATATCCCCGGCGGTCGGCGACTGGTGGTGGACGTCAAGAACGTGTTCAACACCTATGCCCGCGCCAACGAGGCTGAAAGCGAGGAAGAGCGGCAGGCGCTGCTCAAGACCCACGCCCGCGAATTGCGCAGCCATATCGATGATCTGAGCAGCAAGAGATACCAGGATCATGTCGAGGGATCAGCCGATTTCGTCGTCATGTTCGTGCCAGGCGAGCATGTCCTATATGCTGCATTGACGCAGGACAGCGGTTTGCTCGATTACGCTCTCAAGAAGCAGATCGTCCTGTCGTCCCCGCTCAATTTCATGTCGATCGCCCTGACGGTGAGTACCGTCTGGCGACAGGCCGGGGTGCAGGCCGACGCGCAGGAAATCGCCCAATTGGGTAAGGAATTGTACGATCGGCTTGGCGTCGTGGCCGGGCACATGGGCGCGCTGCGCAAGAGCCTGCATGTGACCAACCAGCATTTTGACAAGCTGGTCGGGTCTTTTGACACCAATCTGCGCCGCACAGGTGAACGGTTCGAGGAACTCAATGTCGACACCAGCGCAAAAGACCTGACCGAGGCGTTGCCGTTAAATTCGCAGCCGCGAAAGCTGATGAATTTTGCCGAGGAAATCGACGAGGCCGCCGAGTAGCAGGTCCTCATGCGGACTGCAGAGATTGGGCCGTGCCATAAGCGAACGACCTCTCGACGGGCAGGCTGCATCTAACCGAAAGCATTTGGTTTTCCTGCGCAATGTGCCCCATTGCGGAGCCGGCCGGCCTCCCGGAAGGGGCGGCCGAAATGCCCAGCTAGAGTTTCAGCGAATCCAGCACTTCGTACGCCAGCACTGCCGCTGCCACGGCCGCATTGAGGCTGTCGGCCCGGCCGCGCATGGGCATGGTTACACGAAGATCGCAGGCGGCTTCGTAATCCTCGGGGAGCCCTTGGGATTCGTTGCCGACGAGGATAAAGCACGGCGCGGTATAGGGCGCATCGCGGTAGGGCACGGCGTCGCGCAAGGAAGCAGCGACCAATTGCCCAGGCTCCTGTCTTAGCCATTCGATGAATTCCTCCCATCGCGCGGTGGCGATCGATTGCGTGAACACTGCGCCCATACTGGCACGCACTGCTTCAACGCTGAAAGGATCAGCACAATCGTCGATCAGGATAAGGCCGCCTGCACCCACCGCATCGCCCGTGCGCAGCATGGTACCCAGGTTGCCCGGGTCGCGCAGCGCCTGCGCCACCAGCCAGATCGGCGCGCCGGATCGGTCGAGAGCGGACAGCGAGCTGTCCCATTCCTCGAACATGCCGACTACCGCCTGCGGATTGGATTTGCCGGTGATCTTGGCGAGAATATCGTGACTGGTCTCGACCACGCTGCCACCAGCGGCTTCCACGCTGTTTTCCAGCTTGGCAAGCAATGGATGCGGATCGCGCCCTTCGGCCATGACCAGCATTTCGGGAACCCGTCCCGACTCGTGCGCATCGGTTAGCAGCCGCAGCCCTTCGGCCAGGAACTTGCCCTCGCGCCGGCGGTGCTTCTTATCGCGCAAGGAGCGGAGATATTTGACCGTCGGGTTGGAGAAGCCGGTGATCTGCCGGCGGGTCATCGCACTATTCCTCGCCGAAGCCGTCTTCGACCAGCGCGCATAATTCCTCCAGCACTGCCTCCTGCTCGTCACCCGCAACGTGAATGGAAATGGCATCGCCCTTGGCCGCGCCTAGCATCATGAGGCCGAGAATGGACCCGCCTGCCGCTTCGTTCGCGTCTTTGCGGACACTGACCGATACGCCTTCCGGCAAGGCCGCTACAGCACCGACGAATTTGGCGCTCGCACGGGCGTGCAGGCCGCGCTGGTTGACGATCGTGACTTCGCGCGAACTGGCGCTCATGATGCCTTCTTCGTCGGCGAGGCCTCATTCTGCCCGAGGAACTCTGAAGCGACCGTGATGTAGCTGCGCCCGGCTTCGCGTCCCGCCGCGACGGCAGACACCACATCCATGGTCTTGCGGGCTCCGGCGAGCCGGATGAGCATGGGCAGGTTGATCCCGGCTATCACCTCGACCCGGCCGCTTTCGAGCAAGGAAATGGCCAGGTTTGATGGGGTTCCGCCGAACAGGTCGGTCAGGACAATCGCGCCGCTCCCGCTGTCGACAGCAGCGATCTTCTCGGCGATTTCCGTGCGCCGCTTCTCAACATCGTCATGGGGGCCGATGCAGACCGTCTCGACAGCTTCCTGCTGCCCGACGACATGCTCCATCGCTTCCACGAAATGTTCGGCCAAACGGCCGTGAGTCACGAGTATGAGTCCGATCATTGGGGAAGTAGATGCTCGCTTCTGGTCATCTTGTGCCGGGCCTTCCGACTGGGTGTTCACGTCCTTCGCGCCGCGCTGTCGTCACCATCTGCGCCGGGCGGGCCTTCAAATTCGTCAGCAGCCCGAGAGGCCAGGTTGCGGTGGATGACAGTGGGCGAAAATCCCGCTCCGCGCAAGGCCTCGGCCAAGGTCTCGGCAGTATAGACCGACCGGTGTCTCCCGCCGGTACAGCCGAGGGCGATGTGAACATAAGCCTTGCCCTGTGCGCGGTAGCGCGGGAGCAATGACAGCACGAGGTCGCGGATGCGCTTGTAAACATCGTCGAAATCACCTCGAGCGGTGATGTATTCCCCTACTTCCGGGTCAAGGCCGGTCAGTTCGCGCAGTTCTGGTACCCAATAGGGGTTTTCCAGGAAACGCATATCGAAAACCAGGTCTGCCAGCGGAGGCATTCCGCGCGCGAAGCCGAAGCTGCTTACCGTAACCGACTGCGCTGCCGGATCGTCGCGATGGAACCTCTCACGTACGATCTGCTGCAACTCGTTGCCGGTCAGCTCGGTGGTGTCGATGACCCATTCGGACCAGGCCCTGAGCGGTTCCATCAACTCGCGTTCCGCGCGGATACCCTCGGCAGCCGATCGCTCACGGGCGAGTGGATGATAGCGCCGGGTTTCGTTGAAGCGTCGTTCCAGCTCGTCGTCGGCGCAATCAAGGAAGACGCTGGTGACGCTGAGGTCATCACGCTTGGTCATCGATCTTGCCAGTTCGATGATACCATCCGGCACGAACCCGCGCGTGCGCGAATCGAAGCCAATTGCCAGCGGTGCGGCGTTTTCGGCTGCGGTGACATCGGTGATGAGTGCGGGCAACAGCCGGATCGGGAAATTGTCCAGCACTTCCCAACCAAGGTCCTCCAGAACCCGGAGGCTGGTACTTTTCCCGGCGCCCAACAAGCCCGTGAGGAGAAGAATTTCCTGACGGTTTGTCATGTGTGTCCGTTCACTATCTCGCCCCCCGGTCGACCCCTGCTCCCTTATCGTCCTGCAATGTTTCAAGAGCAAGCGGCTGCATACGAAATGGCTTTGTCCGGCAGTGGATTATTCCTCAATCAAGCCCGTGCAGTCGCAGCGCGTATTCGGCCCGCAGCGCGCCAACCGGCCCCAGGGGAGAAAATGCGAGAACCGGAATGTCGACTCCGAGAATTTCGCGGCTCGGCGCGGTTTCCACAAAGCGCGGGGCCGACACATCGAGTCCCAGTATCAGCGCCAGCGGTGCGTTCACCGGCTCGATCTCGGCAATCCCGACATTGCGGATCTCGATCTTGCCGCGAATGCGCGGTGCGGGGCTGGCCCATGCCCGCCCATCTTCGTGCAGTTCGAGCAGGACGCCGTCATCACCGACCAGCCGCGCTCCGCGATCGATCAAGGCAAGCGCGAGCGAAGTCTTGCCGGAACCCGGTGGACCTTCGATCAGCACGGCCCTTCCATCGATTGCCACGCAGGTCGCCTGATAGAGCATCAGGGCGATCCCGAAGAGCTGCGCCGGGCCTCGGGCATCGACAGCACGAGACATGCGCCGGGACGTCCGTCAGGCCGGTCTTCAGCGGTCAACATCCCGCCATGTGCCTCTGCGATCGTTCGTGCGATGGCCAGGCCGAGTCCGCTGTGATTGCCGAAATCCTCGGCTTCGGGCCGGTCGGAATGGAATCGGTTAAAAATCTTCAGCCGATCCTCTTCCGGGATGCCCGGCCCTTCGTCGGCTACGCTCAAGGTGACGCAGCCCGATTCAATGCTGATATCAACCTGTATCTCGCCATCGGGGGGCGAGAAGGACACGGCATTGTCGAGCAGATTTTCGACCACCCGCTCGATCCGCACCGGGACGCCCATGACGAGGGATGGGCGGGGAGGCATGGTAACCGATATCGTGCGATCGCCATCGAGATCACGGTTGGCGCGGGTGGCAAGGATATTCCCGACCAGCGCACCGATATCGATCTGTTCGAATATGGCGCGCGAAATCTCTGCGTCGACCCGGCTGGCATCGGAAATCTCCGTGACCAGCCGGTCGATCCGCCGAACATCGTGGGTGGCGATGTCGAGCAATTGCCGGCGCAGGTTATCGTCGTCGACCTTGGCCAGCGACTCGACCGCGCTGCGCAGGCTGGCGAGCGGGTTCTTGATCTCATGCGCTACGTCGGCGGCGAAATGTTCGACCGCATCGATCCGCTTGCGCAGGCCATCGGTCATATCCGAAATCGCTCGCGCCAGCACTCCGATCTCGTCGCGGCGCTCGGGCAAGCGCGGCACTTCGACCTCACGCTCGCGGCCTAGCCGGACTTTCTGCGCGGCGCGTGAAAGTGTTTGCAGCGGACGCACGATGGTGCGGGCGAGGTAGAGCGAGAGGAGGATCGACAGGAATAGGGCGAAGCCGACCCCGGCACCGATGGTGGAGCGCGCGGTACGGACCGATTCGGTAATGTCCTTGGCGTTGCGGGTGGTCAGTAGAGTGGCACCGTTGAGGCCAACCGGCGCGGCAGCGGTAATGATCGGCGTCCGGTCGGCGGCGCGGCGCAATTCGATCTGCGACAATCCCTGCTGGCGCGCACGGACCAGTTCGGGCCAGGCATCCGCGGTCTGGGCTTCAGGTTCGATATATTCTGGTACCGGACGGGCACTGACCACGGTATCGACGATCTGGTCGAGGAAGCGGGCAAAGCGCAGGCCGAAGTTGTCATCGCTCGGATCGTCGATGTTGAAGCTGGGTTCGGCAAGCGCAAAGCTGTCGGCCCACAGGCGTCCTTCGGCGTCGAACATGCGCATCCGCATCCGTTGTTCCTTGCCGATCTGGACCAGCAGTGCCTCCTGCCGTTCCTTGGTCACCCCGGCCAGGGCTTCGGCGGCAATCTGCGCTTCGGTCCGCGCGAGCTTGTAACGTTCGTCGAGCAATTGCGCACGATAGGTATCGAGATAGAAAATTCCGCCGCCCAGGATCACCAACGGGAGGATGTTGACCAGCAAAATGCGCGCAGTCAGCGAAAGCCGGTCGAGCAGGCTCATTCGCTCGAATGGCCTAGCTAGGCGCTGCGAAATCGGCGGATTTGCCATCAGCGTGGCAATGCCCGGCTGGCCGTCATGCCGGTATTATCCATCGGAGAAGCTGTAGCCGGCGCCATAGAGCGTCTCGATGGCGGAAAATACGGGGTCGACGGTGCGGAACTTGTGGCGCATCCGCTTGATATGGCTGTCCACCGTGCGGTCGTCGACGTAGACCTCGTCGGGGTAGGCAGCGTCCATCAACTGGTTGCGGCTCTTGATCACACCGGGCCGCGCGGCGAGCGCTTCGAGAATCAGGAATTCGGTCACGGTCAGCGACACCTGCCTGCCATCCCAAAGAACCTGGTGGCGGGCGGGATCAATGGTCAGCCTACCGCGGGTATAGACCTCCCGCTGTTCATCCTCGGCCTGGGCCCGCTCTTCCTGCGTCAATTCTTCCAGCCCGCCGCGGCGCAGTATGGCACGAATGCGCGCCAGCAGCAGACGCAGGCTGAACGGCTTGGAGATATAATCGTCAGCGCCCATCTCCAGCCCGGCTTCCTCGTCGCGCTCATCGTCCTTGCTGGTCAGGAAAATGACCGGCAGGGCGGAATGTTCGCGCAAGCGGCGCAGCAGTTCCATCCCGTCCATGCGCGGCATCTTGATATCGAACACGGCAAGGTCGGGCGGGTTTTCGAGCAGCGCCTTCAGCGCGGTCTCCCCTTCGGCGTAGATGCGCGTGTCATATCCTTCGGCCTGGAGCGCGATTGATACTGTGGTGAGGATGTTGCGATCATCATCGACCAGCGCGATCACGCGGCGCTGCCGGACGCTGGCTTCAGGTGCATCGCTCAGTTCTGCCATTCTCGCCTTATCCGATACCTGCGTGGTTGCGCCTGCAATGCGCCAGATCTTGAGCGGCTATTCCTAGCGCCAAGCAGCGGGTGAAACAACGCATTGCAGCTTCATTTCAGGGTGTCGTGAAAAGTGCAGCGCTCAATGTTTGACGGAATCGGCTGCGCGATATATCGGGACAATGCATCTCGTGCATACCTATGCACTGATTTTGCCGCGCCCTCATTCGGCCCCCCGGCCACCACGAATTTCAGGAGACATCAGCGTGACCGCTCCGCTGTCGACCAGCCTTGCCCAGCAGGGCATCCAGACATCCGCCATTATCCACCCGAATCTGGGCACTGCGCAACTAGTCGAGCAAGCCATCGACAATGGTGAGGGTCGGCTGTCGAAATACGGCTCGCTGGTGGTCGAGACCGGCAAGCACACCGGTCGCAGTGCGAAGGACAAGTTCATTGTCCGCGACGGCGAGACCGAAGACACTGTGTGGTGGGACAACAACGCCTCGATCAATCCCGAGCAATTCGCCGCGCTAAAGGAAGACTTCCTCAAGGCTGTTGGCGAGAAGGACACGCTCTATGTTGCCGACCTTTACGGCGGCTCGCAGCCCGAGCACCGGGTGAAGGTCCGTGTTATCAACGAGTTGGCGTGGCATAACCTGTTCATCCGCACCCTGCTGTGCCGTCCGACGGCCGATGAACTGGAAGGTTTCGCTCCCGAGTACACTATTATCGACTTGCCGAGCTTCCGTGCCGATCCGGCGCGTCACGGTACCCGCAGCGAGACGGTCGTCGCGGTTAATCTGACCGAGAAACTGATTCTGATTGGCGGAACGCGCTATGCCGGCGAGATGAAGAAGAGCGTCTTTGGCGTGCTCAACTACCTGTTGCCGACCAAGGGCGTGATGCCGATGCATTGCAGCGCCAACATTGGACCCGATGGCAAGACGGCGGTGTTCTTCGGCCTGTCGGGCACCGGCAAGACCACACTTTCGGCCGACGCCAGCCGCACGCTGATCGGCGATGACGAGCATGGCTGGTCGGACACGGCAGTATTCAATTTCGAGGGCGGCTGTTACGCCAAGATGATCCGCCTGTCCGAAGAGGCAGAACCGGAAATCTACGCCACCACCCGGATGTTCGGCACCGTGCTGGAAAATGTGGTGATGGACGAAAAAACCCGCGAACTCGATTTCGACGACAATTCGCTCGCCGAGAACACCCGCGGCGCTTACCCGATCGATTACATTCCAAACACTTCGGAGGAAAATCTCGGACCCGTTCCGTCGAATGTCGTGATGCTGACCGCCGATGCCTTCGGCGTGTTGCCTCCAATTGCGCGGCTGACGCCCGAC
>SHLU01000111.1 GCA_004282995.1 Sphingomonadaceae bacterium | reverse complement strand
CTTACACCAAGTCAGAAGAAAACCGCCTCGCTAATGTAAGAGGTGCTGGGGACCGGATAAGGGTGATGATTGATCGCTGTCAGAACCTTCCCATATCCCATGCCAATTCAACGCGAAGGTAGCTTATGACCACGATCGCCGATTTTAGCACTTCGACCAACAGCGGTGAAACGCTGGATCTCGCCGACAAGAAGGGGCAGGTCCTGCTGGTGGTCAATACTGCCAGCAAATGCGGCTTCACCCCGCAGTATGACGGTCTCGAGGAGCTCTACCAGAAGTACAAGGATCGCGGGTTCGAAGTGCTTGGCTTCCCCTGCAACCAGTTCGGTGGCCAGGAACCCGGCAGTGATGATGAAATCGCCGAGTTCTGTCGTATCAGCCACGGCGTGACTTTCCCTCTGATGGAGAAGGTCGACGTTAATGGTCCCGATGCCTCGCCGGTATTCGACTGGATGAAGGGTGAAGCCAAGGGCCTGTTGGGTTCGACTGCGATCAAGTGGAACTTCACCAAGTTCCTGATTGACAGGGATGGCAAGGTGGTAAAGCGCTTTGCCCCGCAGGATTCGCCCGCTAGTATCGCCAAACATATCGAGAAGCTGCTGTAACTTCGGCGCTGCCGATCTCGTATGGGTAGGTATAACCAAGCGAGAAGGCACTTATGCTCGAAACGATCAACCTGTGGATCCTGGCACAGGGCGCGCAGTATAACGTCAACCCGTATGTCTTCGTCGCCATTTACGTCGGCGCGATCCCGTTCTTTTTAACCTCGATCGCGTGGCTGATCCGCAACGCGCGCGCTGGCAAGTCGACAATTTTACCGACCATGCTGGCGGGGTTTTTCTTCGTTTCGGCTTATCTCTACCTCGCCGTTTACGGACAAGACATACCGCTGTGGGTGTGGATATTCCTGGCAGTGCTGGTGATCTACGGGGCGGTTGCGCAGGTGCGGCAGACCCGCCGCAAGATTGCTGCGGCAAGGGAAGACATTGCGCCAGTCTGATTGTCTGGTCCCCTTGTTCGGCAGCGACTATTTTTGAACCGTCTTATCCCCAAACCGGCTTTGCGAATCCGTGTCGCCTGCCCATAGTGGTCTGATGGCATTTGCTCCCTTCGTTCCCTTGCGCGTCCTGTCGAGCTATTCGCTGCTTGAAGGGGCGATCGACCCGAAGGCACTGGCAAAACTGGCGAGGGAGCGCGGATTTCCAGCGATTGCGATCTGTGACCGCAATGGCCTTTATGGCGCGGTTGCTTTTGCCAGCGCCTGCCGGGAAGAAGGCGTCCAGCCAATCATCGGCGCGCTTGTCGGTGTGGCGCGACCCCATTCCAATGCAATCGATTCCCTGCCGGTGTTTGCTCAGGACGAGGAAGGCTATCTCAACCTGTGCCACCTCGTCAGCCGCGCACATCTCGAAAGGCCACTCGAACTCGCGCCGCATGTTTCGCTCGACGACTTCGAAAATCACACCGGCGGCTTGATTGCGCTGACAGGTGCCAGCGAGGGCGGCATGACCCGACTGCTGGCAGAAGGACAGGCTGAACACGCTGCGCGTTATGCCGACCAGCTCGAGGCGCTGTTTCCAGGCCGTCTCTACGTCGAACTGGCGCGGCGTGGTAACGCCACCGAAATAGCTGCCGAAGCGGCGCTGATCGAACTTGCTTATGCCCGCGATCTGCCATTGGTGGCGACTAATCCGGCCAATTTTGCCGAGGCGCATTTCGCCAAGGCTCATGATGCGATGCTGTGCATTGCCGGCAGCTATAAGCTCGACGAGGACGACCGCCCGCACACCGACAAGGAAGGTTGGGTCAAGTCGGCGCGCATGATGGAGGAAATCTTTCCGGATCTGCCCGAGGCGACTGCCAACACACTGGTTGTAGCCCAGCGTTGCGCCTTCGCGCCGCCTCATCGCGACCCTATCCTGCCCAGCCTTGCTGGCGACCTCGAAGGTGAGGAACGCATGCTGCGCGAGCAGGCTACCGCTGGTCTTGAAAAGCGGCTCGCTCCTTATGAGGGGCTGTCGGACGACGAGCGCAGGACTTATTTCGAACGGCTCGAATACGAGATTGGCATTATCAACCGGATGGGTTTCCCGGGTTACTTCCTGATCGTTGCCGACTTTATCGGATGGGCCAAGGAAAAAGGCATTCCGGTGGGCCCGGGCCGTGGTTCGGGCGCCGGTTCGCTGGTGGCCTGGGCGCTGACGATCACCGATCTTGATCCGATCCGGCTCGGCCTGCTGTTCGAACGCTTTCTCAATCCCGAACGTATTTCGATGCCGGACTTCGACATCGATTTCTGCGAAACGCGCCGCGGCGAGGTGATCCGCTATGTCCAGCAGCGCTATGGGCAGGACAAGGTCGCGCAGATCATCACCTTCGGCAAGCTGAAGGCGCGGGCGGTCCTGCGCGATGTCGGGCGGATTGCCGACTATGGCTACAATCGAACCGATCGCCTGTGCAAGATGGTGCCCAACCATCCGACCGATCCCTGGACTCTGCCGCGCGCGCTCAACGGTGTAGCCGATTTCAAGGCCGAATATTCCAACGACAACGATACCAAGGCGCTGATCGACCTGGCGATGCAGTTGGAGGGGCTGCCGCGCAACAGCTCCACCCACGCTGCCGGCGTAGTCATCGGGGACCGTCCATTGAGCGAGTTGGTCCCGCTCTATCGTGACCCCCGCTCGGACATGCCGGTGACCCAGTTCGACATGAAGCATGTTGAAAGCAGCGGGTTGGTGAAGTTCGACTTCCTTGGCCTCAAGACCCTGTCGGTCCTGCAAAAGGCAGTCGATCTGCTGGAATTGCGCGGGATCGAGGTCGATCTGGGCGCGCTCGCCTGGGACGATCCGGCGGTCTACGAACTGATGAAGCGCGGCGATACGGTCGGCGTGTTCCAGCTTGAATCCGAAGGGATGCGGCGCACGCTGACGGCGGTGAAGCCGACCAAGTTTGAGGACATCATTGCGCTCGTTTCGCTGTATCGGCCCGGCCCGATGGACAACATCCCGTTGTTCGGCAAGCGCAAGGCTGGCCAAGAGCCCATTGAATACCCGCACCCCAAGCTGGAAGAGATCCTTGCCGAAACCTACGGCATCTTCGTCTACCAGGAACAGGTGATGCAGGCGGCGCAGATCCTGGCCGGATACTCGCTCGGTGATGCAGATTTGCTTCGCCGGGCGATGGGCAAGAAAAACCAGGCCGAGATGGACAAGCAGCGGCGGATCTTCGTTGAAGGCTGCGCGCGCGTTTCCGATATCGACGCCGCCAAGGCCAACGAGTTGTTTGATTTGATCAACAAATTCGCCGGCTATGGCTTCAACAAGTCGCATGCTGCCGCCTACGCGCTGCTCGCCTATCAGACTGCCTGGCTCAAGGCCCATTACCCGGAAGAATTTTTCGCCGCCTCGATGTGCTTTGACATGCACCAGTCGGAAAAGCTCAGCGTATTCGTCGACGATGCGCGGCGCGGGGGGCGCGAGGTCGCACCACCCGATATCAACAGCTCCGAAGCCGAATTCACTGTCGAGCGGACCGATGACGGCTACGCTGTTCGCTATGCACTGGCGGGCATTCGCAATGTGGGCGAGAAAGCAATGGCAGCGATCGTGGATGAACGCGCCAACGGCGGTCCTTTCGCGAGCCTCGCTGACCTGTTCGAGCGTCTTCCGCAAGGGGCGATGAACTCGCGTCAGTTGGAAGCACTGATTGCTGCGGGCGCTCTCGACAAACTTGAACCCAATCGCGGCAAACTGGCGGCCAATATCGACCTGTTACTGGCCACCGCCGACGCGGCTTTGCGCGAGCGCACCAGCGGACAGGAGGCGCTGTTCGGCGCGCAGGATATCGCTGCCGAGGACAGCTTGCGGCTCAAAGAGGCAGAAGATTGGGACCGCGCCACCCGGATGGCCAAGGAGCGGGAGAACTTTGGTTTCTATTTCTCAGCCCACCCGGTCCAAGCCTATCGGGATATCGCCAGCGCCAATGGCGCCAGGCCTTACGCCTCGTTGATGGAAGCCGGCGCGCCTGAAGGAGGTCGGGCGAGCGCGATGATGGCCGCATTGGTCGAGAAGGTGAATATCGGCACTACTCGGCGCGGCGCGCCGTTCGTACGGGCTGACTTTTCCGACAGCTCGGGCCAATTCAGCGCAGCGTGCTTCGAAGATGGGCTGGTCGACAACTTCAAACAATGGGCTAGCGATGGCACCTGCGTGCTGCTGACCGTTGAACTGGACTCTCCGTCGCCCGACGAACCGCCGCGGGTGACCGTGCGCAGTGCCCGCCCGCTCGATGCAGTGGCGGGAGGCCAACGGATGCTGCTCAGCCTGGAAGTGAACACCGAGGCGGCGATTGCCGAGTTGGCGCTGGCGCTCCAACCGGGAAAGCAGGGCCACGGCGAAGTGCAGGCGAGGCTCGATCTGGGAGATGGTGAGTACTGTACCATGTGTCTCGGGCACGACTTCGCGCTCGACGGCTCGCTTGCCGAACAGCTGCAGGAAGTCGACGGGTTGGACAACGTAACGCTGATACCAAAAATGGGTCCGCTGCGGCGGCGTTTCGGCCGCGCTGCCTGATCTCGGCAGTCAATTTCCTGCTTGCCGGGTATGCTTTCCCCGCCCTATCTAGGTTTCAAATAGCCATTCAAGGGAGAGGAATGCCGATGCTCGGAGCGATGCAAGAATGGACCATGCGCGTGACCCACGTGATAGATCACGCGGCGCGCGAGGCAGGCGATCGCGAGATCGTCACTCGCTGGGCTGATGGCAGTGAAACCCGCACCAATTGGGCCGGCATCCGCACCGACGCGCTGAAAATGGCGCAAGCGCTCGAGGCACTCGGCATCAAGAAAGGCGAACGTGTCGCCAGCATGGCCATGAACCATTCGCGCCACCTGGTCAGCTGGTACGGCGTGGCAGGGATGGGCGGGGTGCTGCACACGGTCAATCCGCGCCTGTTCGAGGACCAGCTCGAATACATCGTCAATCACGCCGAAGACAAGGTCATGCTCTACGATGCGGCCTTCCAGCCGATCATCGACACGATGCGCGACCGTTGGACCACTGTCGAACACTATATCTGTTTCGACAGTGGCGAGCATACGACCGCCTTCGAGGACTGGATCGGCGAACAGGATGGTAATTACGAATGGGTCTCCGGCCAGGAAACCGACCCGTGCATGATTTGTTATACCAGCGGCACCACCGGTAATCCCAAGGGCGTGCAATACGAACACAGATCAACTGTTCTGCACGCCATGGCAGGTCTCCAGCCGGCGGCCTTCAATTTCAGCGCTTCCTCGGTGATGCTGCCAGTCGTCCCGATGTTCCACGCGGCCAGCTGGGGCCTGCCCTATGCCGGGGCGATGGCGGGCATCAAATTCGTGTTCTCGGCGGTCAACGATCCGGCTGTTCTGCATCAGCTCATGCTTGACGAGGGCGTTACCGACAGCGCCGGTGTACCTACCGTGTGGCTGGCGCACTTCGAGTATTGCGACAAGGAAGGGCTCGACTTGCCGCCGCTCAAGGCCGCCACGATTGGCGGATCGGCCGCGCCCAAGTTCATGATCCGGCGCCTGCTCGAAAACGGCACGCGGGTGCAACATGCCTGGGGCATGACTGAAACCAGCCCCATCGGCACGGTCGGCGGGCCGACGCATGATTGGGACCAGCTCACGCTCGACGAAAAGGTCGACAAGTGCGCGATGCAGGGACGTCCGACCTTCGGGGTCGAACTGCGCACCGTGGATCTCGACGACATGGGCACCGAATTGCCGCGCGACGGTGAAACCTCGGGTGCCCTGCAAATTCGCGGACCGTGGATCATCAAGCGCTACTTCAAGGCCGATAAGGACGCGGTCGGCAATGATGGCTGGTTCGACACCGGTGATGTCGGCATCCTGCACCCGGACGGCACATTGCAACTGACCGACCGGACCAAGGACGTGATCAAATCGGGTGGCGAATGGATCAGTTCGGTCGAACTGGAGAACGCCGCCGTTGGTCATCCGGGCGTTGCCGAAGCGGCAGCGGTGGGAATGTATCACCCCAAGTGGGACGAGCGCCCGGTCCTGTTCGTGGTCAAGAAGGAAGGCGAGGAAGTCGAAGCGGAGAGCATCATCGCCTTCCTGTCGGACAAGGTCGCCAAGTGGTGGCTGCCCGACGCAGTCGAGTTCGTCGACGACATTCCCCACACCGCGACCGGCAAGATCAGCAAGAAGGACCTGCGGGAGCGGTTCAAGGACTACAAGCTGGAGGCGTGACGATGAGCGAGACCTATATCGATCCAAGCCCTGCCAATTTCGCCGCCTTCAAGGCATTGCCGCGCGACGAGCCGATCCAGATGCTCAACCTGCTGCGCTATCGCGAGAAGGCCGAATATCCCGAAGGTCACGCACTGCGCGGCAATGGCTTGACCGGGCGCCGGGCATACGAAGAATATGGCAAGACTAGCGGTCCGATCTTCCAGCGCGTCGGCGGGACGATCGTATGGCGCGGCGCGTTCCAGACCATGGTGACAGGCCCCGATGACGAGCGCTGGGACGATGGCTTCGTGGCGCAATACCCCAATTCGGGCGCGTTCTTCGAAATGATCAAGGACCCTGAATACCAAAAGGCCGTGGTCAATCGCACTGCCGCGCTTGTCGATAGCAGGTTGGTTCGGTTCCAGCCCGGAGAGGGCGGGTCACACTTCGGCTGACCCAGCGCCGGATGGTTGCGATCATCGACATTCACAGTGCCGCCAACAGCAACGCATAGGCGAGCGTGGCCAGGGCGAAGGGCCAGAACCGGCTCTCGCGTTCGGCAGGCAATTCCTCTTTTAGTACGTTGAGGATTACACCGCCTCCCAAAAGGGCAAACAGCATTGCCAGCGCCTCCGGTCCGACCGGCAAGATTGCTCCGACAACAGTCCCGGCCAGCACTGCGGCAGCGAGGACCCAGCGGGCATAGCGGTCATACAGGCATTGGTGATGCATCCTCAGACCGTGATCGTTGGTGACGAAGTGAACACCCATGGCGATGGCGTAGAGCACCAGTTCGCGGCTGGCTTCCTCAGCTCGCTCCGACAGGAGATAGCCGATCAGAAAGTTGTAGATCCCGAAGGCGGCGATGTGAAACCAGAACATGGCGCTCGGTTCGGGCTCTTCGATCGTTTCGATCCTTTCCGGCCCGTGCGCCAATATCGCGCGCTCGACCCCGTAGAAGATCACCAAGCCGGTGAGCGCGAGCGAAAACAGCAGGGTCTCGGCATTGTCTTCAGCGAGACGCAGATGTTCAACGAAAGTAGCCCGGTGCTCGAACAGTTCGGGCAGAAGGTGCAGAAAGACATATGCGACCGCAATCCCACCGGCGGCCGAGAGGTAGGCGCTCCGCGGGGTGGTTTCGAGAAACCGTAGCCTCCCTGCGAAGAGATGGATCGCGGCGAAGCCAGCGGCGATGATCAGGGCAATCAGGGGTAAGGACACGGGATCGATACGGGGCCTTTCGTCTTCAACCTCGGCTTAATTGCAATACAGTTACACCCGGAGAGTTCCGGCGGTGGATCGAAGTGCCGCATCAAAGCAACCTGAGTTGCCCACCTTGGGGTGGCTTGCGAAAAGCCGAACAATCGAGATTGAAACGGGTCTTGCCAATCACTGTGCGCTTGCAGGCGAGAGCGAAGCGAGCACGGAACAGGTCGGCCCAGACCCCGTTCGGCTTGAGGCGGCTGAAAAAGCTGGGATCGTTGTCTTTTCCATCACGGATCGAACGAACAATACTCATCACCTTGCCTGCCCGCTCGGGATAGTGAACCTGCAGCCACTCGCGGAATAGC
>SHLU01000110.1 GCA_004282995.1 Sphingomonadaceae bacterium | reverse complement strand
TGATGAAATCGACATCGGCGCTGCGCATGTCGTCCATGACCTGGTGCACTTCGAGCCGTTGCTCACCCAGCCCGAGCATGATGCCCGACTTGGTGAAGATCAACGGGTCGTGCGCCTTCACTTCCTCAAGCAAGCGCAGCGAAGCGTAATAGCGCGCGCCCGGCCTGATGGTCGGATAGAGACGCGGAACGGTTTCAAGATTGTGGTTGTAAACATCGGGGCCGGCTTCACAGATCGCCTCGATCGCAGGGCGCATCTTGTTGCGGAAGTCGGGCGTCAGGATCTCGATCGTGGTGCCAGGGGTCTCCCGGCGCAGTGCCTTGATGACCTTGACGAACTGGCTGGCACCACCATCGGGCAGATCGTCGCGGTCAACGCTGGTGATGACGATATGTTCAAGACCCATCTTGCCGGCGGCAATTGCGACGTTTTCCGGCTCCATCGGATCAACGATCCGCGGCATGCCGGTCTTGACGTTGCAAAAGGCGCAGGCGCGGGTGCAGACATCGCCAAGGATCATGACGGTAGCGTGCTTCTTTTCCCAGCACTCACCGATATTGGGACAGGCTGCTTCCTCGCATACGGTATTGAGCGCGAGGTCACGCATCAGCTTGCGCGTCTCGTGATAGCCCTTGCTGACAGGCGCCTTGACGCGAATCCAGTCAGGCTTCCTCTGGCGAGCAGGCCGGTCGCCCTGGGGGTCGGGTACGGAGGAGAGATCGTTCATGCCGCCCACTTAGGCGGCAGCAGCCCAACACGCAACAATGCCCGGCGGGAGGTGCGGCTATAATATTGTCTTGGCTACGAAGCTCCGCTAGCAGCCACGCCATGGATCTCAGCGCCATTCAGACATTCACCTCCCCGGTTATCTTGTTTTTTGTCCTGGGATTGCTGGCTGCATTCGCCCGGTCCGACCTTGCGATACCTGAAGCCATCGCGAAGGGCCTGTCGCTATACCTGATGGCAGCGATTGGACTGAAAGGCGGCGTGGCCGTTTCAAAGTCGGGAATCGACAGCACCGTGCTGGCGGCGCTGGCGGCCGGGATCGCAGCGAGCTTTCTTCTGCCTTTTGTTGCCTATGGCGTACTCAAGGGCTTCGCAAAGCTTTCTCGCATAAATGCCGGCGCGGTTGCGGCCCATTACGGTTCAGTCAGTGTGGTGACCTTCGTGACGGCGGTCGAGGTGTTCGAACTGCAGGGCAAGCCACCGGGAGGCTATATGGTCGCCGTGATGGCTGCCATGGAGACGCCCGCGATCCTTACAGGCCTACTTCTTGCTCGCGGATTAGGATCGGATACCGGCCAATCAAAGAGCAAACTGCTGCATGAAGTCTTTTTCAATGCCTCGGTCGTCCTGCTGCTCGGCGCATTCGCAATCGGGATCATCGGCGGACCCAACAAGTTCGCCGAGGTCAGCCCGTTCTTTGAAGCCGGGTTCAAAGGCGCACTGTGCATCTTCCTGCTCGATATGGGTCTGATCGCAGCGCGCAGGATTATGGATGCCCGATCCCTGACGTGGCGCCTCGTCGCGGTTGCCGTTCTGCTGCCGCTCGTCAACGGGGCTATTGGCACCACGCTCGGTGCCGCGATTGGCCTCGATGTGGGTTCGGCCGCTGCCCTCGGCGTCCTTTGTGCCAGCGCAAGCTACATTGCTGTTCCAGCCGCGATGCGGTTGGCTCTGCCGGAAGCGGATCCAGGCATCTATCTGACCATGTCTCTGAGCGTGACTTTCCCCTTCAATGTCCTGATCAACATTGGGTTGATCGGTGCGCTGTCGTCAATGTTGGCCGGCGGAGGAACTGGTTAGATATGATTGAAACAGTCGTTCGCAAAAGGATCGAAATCCTTACGGATTCCGCCCTGCTTAAGACCGTGACCGACGCGATAGATCGCGCGGATATAACGGGCTGGACCGTAATGCCGGTAACGTCGGGCAAAGGTCGTGACGGACTTTGGCGCGAAGAGCGGGTTACGGGTACTGACAAGGTTGTTGTCCTCACCATCGCGCCGCATGAAAAGGCAATGATCCTTGCTGAAGATATTGCCCCCATTCTTACCAGCCACAGACTGCTGCTCACGATGTGGGATGTTGAGGTGATTCGAGGAGAGCGCTTCTGATGCCAGAGTTCGCCAAAATACTAGAGGGATACAAAAGGTTCCGGCAGGATATCTATCCCGTCCAGCGGGACCGTTTCGAACGGCTGAAAGAGGGGCAGCATCCCAAGCTCATGATCATCAGCTGTTGCGACAGCAGGGTCGAACCGGCGCAAATTTTCGACGTGGATCCAGGCGAAGTCTTTGTGGTCCGGAACGTGGCCGCCCTGGTTCCTCCCTACGAGACCACTCCGGGCCAGCACGGTGTTTCGGCAGCGCTCGAATTCGCTGTGCAGACGCTTGAGGTGAGACAGATACTGGTCATGGGTCACGGCCTGTGCGGCGGGTGCAAGGCAGCGTTGACCCAGTCCATGAAGGATGCATCTCCTGGTCAGGGCGGGTTTGTTCAGCAATGGATTGGCTTGCTCGACGAAGCGCGCATTCCGGTGGCGGAAACTTACGGAACAGACACGCGAGAGGCGGAGCTGGCGATGGAGCTCGAGGCGGTGAAGGTGAGCCTCGCCAATTTGCTGACTTTCCCCTTCGTTGCCGACAAGATAGCCCAGAACTCGCTCGTTTTGCGTGGTGCACATTTTGCGATTTCCGATGGCATTCTGCGTCTTTTAAATCCCGAAAACGGCCAGTTCGAGCCCGTCGAATAGATTACGTGCCTGCGGAGAAATCACCGATGTCCGACATCGAACTCAAGAACATTGCCCTGCTGATCGACGCAGACAACACCACGCCCAAGGGCATCGACCCGGTGCTGACGGTGATGGCCGAGCTGGGCCAGGTCAATATCAAACGGGCTTATGGAAATTTCGCCAAAAACAACCTGCAGCACTGGGACAAAATAACCCATAAATACGGCATCCGGCCGCAGCAGCAGTTCGACCTCACTGCAGGCAAGAACGCGACCGACATGGCAATGACGATCGACGCGATCGACCTGCTCTATCAAGGCAAGGTCGACGGGTTCGGCATCATGAGTTCGGACAGCGACTTTACCCCGCTGGCCACACGTCTGCGCCAGGATGGACTGATCGTTTACGGTTTCGGCAGCAAGACAAAGACCCCCGAAGCGTTCAAGACCGCCTGTACCCGCTTCATCGATATCGATGCGCTGATCCGCGGGGCGGCGGACGAACCCGCCAAAGCCAAGGGGAATGCGGGTGAAAAGAAGAGCAAGGTCGACGAAGATCTTGTCGAGCTTCTCGGCACCGCCCTGAAGGCGGCCAATCGCGACGAGAATGGCTATGCCTATCTGAGCGAAGTTGGTGCGATTGCTGGCAATCGATCCAGTTTTGACGTTCGCAACTACGGGTTCACGCGGCTGTCGGACCTATTCAAGTCGCTCGACCAGTTCGACGTCGATCACACGGGCAGTTCGCCCAAGGTCAAACGCCTCCGTTAGTGCGCCAAAGAAAACGGCGCGGACATTGCTGCCCGCGCCGTCATGGATTGTCAGGAAACCAGCCGCTTATGCGCCTGCGTTCCCCGCCATCTTGTTCTGGGCGTAGATCGACCACAGCGACGCGATCTGCGCGCGCTTGCCAGTGATTGCGTCGAACGTCGTCTTGGCTTCGGCAAATTTGCCCTGATCAGCCTGGGCGATGCCGAGACGCATCTGGATGCGCGGTGTATCAACACCCGGCATCGTCAGTGCCTTGGCGAAGAACTCTTCCGCCTTTGCCGCTTCGCCGTAGCTCAGGAAAGCATCGCCTGCCGCCATAACGGTATTGACCGAGCTCGACCTGCGGGCATCGCGTTCGAGCGACGGCAGGTCAGCCCTGTCGGCATTGATCCGGCCACGGGCTGCCGAAAGCGTATCGGCAATGGTCACGTCGCCGGAGCTCAGCACACCGGCTGCGATACCTTCTTCCAGGACATTCTTCACTTCGCCCGGAAGACGACGATAATCGGCAGCTTCCACGTAATCGAGGTAGAAGCGGATCATTGAACCCTTGATCAGGTCAAGACGATCAGGAGCCATGCTGGTGTCCGCAAGACGCGAGCCGGAAAGCACACCGGTGCGGCGAGCCAGGCGCATCAGGTCGAGCACTTCCTGCGAATCGTAGTCGAAGAAGCCCGTCTGAACGGTAACCGCATCTGCCCAGACATTGGTCGACGGATAGTGCGTCAGGAACATCTGGGCGTAATCGGCCGCCTGCTGTCCGAGCTGGTTGTTGAATGCAGTGGCAAAGCCGCGACGGATCCAGCGCTCTTCGATCGGCTGACCAGCTGCAGCGCGCGATTCGAGCCACGACTTGAGGTCAGCCAGGCCTTCGGCGTAGCGATCTTCCTCAAAATAGGTTTCAGCAGCCATCAGGCGCAAGTCACCAGAGGTCACCAGTGAAGTCGTGCCATCGGCCAGGCGGCCTTCGAAGCTGTATCCGGCATCATGGGCGGCAATCAACGAGGCACGTGCGGCATCGTAATTGTTCTGCTCCATGTGGATCTGGTACTTGGCGTAGCTCAACAGACCGACGCGGTCATTGTCCTGGCCGCTTTCGATCATCAGGTCGATGCCCTGCAGGCGGAGCGCCGGGTCGCTGAACTTGCTGCCCACCGTGAGGAGCAGATTACCGGCGAAATTACGATCGTCCGGCGTATCAACGCTCTGCAGCAGGCCAGGAATGCCCGCGCGGATAGCTGCCTCGTCGGGCGCTTCTGCGTTCACCAGTTCGGCCAATCCGGCATAGCTTTTCTGGAAGCCCTTGGAGAGCTTCGGCTTGGCCTTCTTCTCGTCCTGCGCATGAGCCGGCGATTCAAATGCTGCAGCGCCGATCGCGGTACCGCAAAGCAACGCCACGGCCAGGGCAATGGAAGTGCCCGGACGGGCGGAAGTGCGAGTGATAGAACGCATATGCGTGTCTCCCGATTGTTATGGTTTCAAAACTGACTGCTGGCAGCGGCTGCACGTTTAAGAACGCGCGGGCAACCCCCTTCGCCACTGATTGCCACCCTATGTAAAGGATGCGCACTGAACAGCGATTGAATGGCCCTGTCAGCATTCCTGCCGGTATTCTCTCGCCAGCTTGTAGGTAAATGTGGAAAAAGGCGCAACAAGGCCCCATCTGGGAGGCCAGCGAGTGGCCTGAATGCGGCCTTTCCCCTAGCCTCCTCACCAGAGAAACAACCCCGCAAAAGACGAGCGGATCGGAACGATTTTGACCGACGATACAGATACACTGCCCCCACCCGCCCCGATGGGCGAATATGAACGCATCGACATCGTCGATGAGATGAAGACGAGCTATCTCGATTACGCGATGAGCGTGATCGTGAGCCGGGCTCTTCCCGACGTTCGCGATGGCTTGAAGCCGGTGCACCGCCGGATCCTGTTTGCCTCCAAGGAAGGCGGCTTTGTTGCCGGCCGGCCCTATCGCAAGAGCGCCAAGATTGTCGGCGACGTGATGGGCAATTATCATCCGCATGGCGACAGTGCGATCTATGACGCGCTGGCTCGCATGACGCAGGATTGGTCGTTGCGTGTGCCGTTGATCGACGGCCAGGGCAATTTCGGTTCGATGGACCCTGATCCGCCGGCTTCGATGCGTTATACCGAGGCACGGCTTGCGAAGGTCGCCAACGCCCTACTCGACGATCTCGACAAGGACACGGTCAACTTTTCGGACAACTACGATGGTTCTTTGAAAGAGCCACAGGTGTTGCCGGCGCGATTCCCCAACCTGTTGGTCAATGGGGCCGGCGGTATCGCTGTCGGCATGGCGACCAATGTCCCGCCGCATAATCTGGGCGAAGTAATCGACGGCTGCCTTGCCTTCATCGAGAACCCGGCCATCACCAGCGAAGAGCTGATGCATTATATTCCGGGGCCTGATTTCCCCACTGCGCCGCTGATCCTGGGTCAATCCGGTGCGCGGTCTGCCTACACTACGGGCCGCGGATCGGTCCTGATGCGGGCTCGCCATGAAATCGAGGAAAAAGCCAGCGGTCGGGGCGAAGGGCGCAAGTCGATCGTCTTCACCTCCATTCCCTACCAGGTTGGCAAGTCTGGCCTGGTCGAAAAGATAGCCGATGCTGCCAAGGACAAGCGGATCGAGGGTATCTCCGACATTCGCGACGAAAGCTCGCGCGAAGGCGTGCGGGTGGTTATCGACCTCAAGCGCGATGCCTCGCCCGAGGTCGTGCTCAACCAGGTTTGGCGTTACACACCCGCACAGGCGAGCTTTCCGGCCAACATGCTGGCGATCAAGGGGGGGCGTCCGGAGGTCTTGACCCTGCGCGATATCATTCGCGCTTTCATCACCTTCCGCGAGGAGGTCATCACCCGCCGCACCAAGTTCGAGTTGAACAAGGCCCGCGAACGGGCGCACATCTTGCTAGGCCTGGTCATCGCGGTGTCCAACATGGACGAGGTCGTGAACATGATCCGCGGCTCGTCCAATCCGCAGATTGCCCGCGAAAAACTGCTTTCAAAGCAATGGCCGATTGGTGATATTGCGCAATATATCAAGCTGATCGAAGCGATCGAGCCGACCGCTGACCAGGAAGGCGGCACCTATCGCCTCAGCGAGCGACAAGTGAAGGCAATCCTCGATCTGCGGCTGCATCGCCTGACTGCTCTTGGTCGCGACGAAATTGGCGACGAACTCAAGGAACTCGCCGACGAAATCGAGGAATATCTTTCGATCCTGGGTGATCGGGTGAAGCTGTACGGCGTGTTGCGCAACGAACTCGTCGAAATCCGCGAGCAATACGCCACTCCGCGCGTATCAGAGATCGCACCGGCCTGGGACGGGCTCGAGGACGAAGACCTCATCGAGCGCGAGGACATGGTCGTGACCGTGACCCATGGCGGCTATATCAAGCGCACTCCGCTTGCCACCTTCCGTGCACAGGGCCGCGGTGGCAAGGGGCGCAGCGGCATGGCGACCAAGGACGAGGATGCGGTCGTCGAACTGTTCGTCACCAGCACCCACAACCCGGTGCTGTTCTTCACAAATCTCGGCAGGGTCTATCGCCTCAAGGTCTGGAAATTGCCGGAGGGCGGCCCGCAGACCAAAGGGCGGCCGATGGTCAACCTGCTGCCTCTGGGTGACGATGAGCGGGTGACCAACGTCCTGCCCCTCCCCGAAGACGAGGAAGAATGGGGCGCTCTCAATATTGTCTTCGCGACAGAACAAGGCATGGTGCGCCGCAACTCCATGGATGCCTTCACCAATGTGCCCACCAACGGCAAATACGCCATGGGCTTCGTTGATGGCAGCGGAGACAGGCTGATTGGTGTAAAACTGCTCAGCGAGGACCAGGAGATTTTCCTCGCCTCAGACGCCGGCAAGGCGATCCGTTTTGCCGCCACCGATGCGCGCGAAACCAAGAGCCGGACCGGCATCGGCGTTCGTGGCATGACGCTCAAGAACGACGCCAAGGTCGTTTCGATGGCCGTGCTCGACCGGCTCGAAGACGACATGGAGACGCGCGAAGCCTATCTGCGCTCGGCGGTGTGGAAGAACAACGAGACAGCGCCAACTTTCGATCCCGACAAACTGGCGGCGATGCAGGAGAATGAGGAGTTCATCCTGACCCTCTCGGCCAACGGCTATGGCAAGATCTCGTCGGCCTATGAATATCGCACCATTGGCCGCGGTGGCCAGGGACTGGCCAATATCGGTACGCCCGACAGCAATCCCGACCGCAATGGTCCTGTCGTGGCCAGCCTCCCGGTCAAGCACGGTTCGCAATTGATGCTGGTGACC
>SHLU01000006.1 GCA_004282995.1 Sphingomonadaceae bacterium | reverse complement strand
GGGGAGGGGGATCGCCTCGTCATCGGGCACGGGCGCGGCGACGCCGCCGTCCTCGTAATCCGGATGCTCCGGGTCTTCCCACCATTTGTAGCCTTGCGCCTCGTCCTCGGCCTGGCAGTGCACGAAGGCGTCCCAGGCGGCGCGGGTGCGGGGCTTGGCTGGGTGAGCCAGGTTTCGCGCGAGTGGGAAAATCGGCAACCTCCCGCGGTGCCTACTGAAACTGCGCCGCCTCCATTTCTCGCACGGCTTCGGCACCCTGCTCGGCGTGTAGCTTGATCTTCTTAATCGCGGTGCTGCAGCCTGCGGCCATCATCGCGATGTGCTGCGAATACTCGCGCATGGTCAGCGGTTCGTCGAATTGCGCCTCCACCAGCAGGGTGAGCAGCGTGCCGTTATTGCCGTAAGGCTCCAGCGTGTATTGCTCTTGTGACCATTGCAGGACGCCGGCTTGCGGTACGGCCACGCTGCGCAGAGCGTATACATGCGGCGGTTCGGCCCTGGTTATGGTGCAGATGTGCTCGAATTCGGGCATTGGAGTGAGGATCAGACTGTACTTGTCGGGATCGGTGCCGATCTGGCGCACCGTGTGGCCAAGCTGTTTCTTGGCATAGCGGCTGTCGGCAAAGTCGATCAGCGGATAGACCGCCTCGGGCGGAGCCTTGATATCGATTTCGAAGTCAAAGGTGACCGGGCCTTCCGGTGCCATCTCCGGCGCGAACAGGTTCCTCAAAGCTCTGAACATCGTCACCCCCTCCCGCGCTCCAAGGCAAATGTAACAGGGATCGAGCCAGATACAAAAAGGCCGGCGCGCAATGGCACCGGCCTGTCTTGTAGCAATGCCTTGCGGTCTATGGGCGAATCTGGCCGTTGCCGTGAACGAGGTATTTGAAGCTGCACAACTGCTCCAGGCCGACCGGGCCGCGAGCGTGCATCTTGCCGGTGGCGATGCCGATTTCCGCGCCCATGCCGAACTCGCCGCCATCGGCGAATTGCGTACTGGCGTTGTGCATTACGATGGCGCTGTCGATGGCGGTCATGAACCGATGTGCAGCCTCGGCATCTTCGGTCAGGATGGCGTCGGTGTGGTGCGAGCTGTGTCCGTCGACCCACGCAATCCCTTCATCCAGACCGTCGACCACCTTTACCGAAGCAATCGGGCCGAGATATTCGGTGTTCCAATCGTCCTCGCTGGCGGGCTTGATGCGAGCGTCCAGTTTCACCGCGTCCTCGTCGCCGCGCAATTCGCAGTCGTCGGCCATCGCCGCGGCGAAGGCGGGGACGAATGCCGGCGCTATGGTGCGGTCAACGACGACGCTCTCGGTCGCGCCGCATACCCCTGTCCGCCGCAGCTTGGCGTTGCGGATCACATCGACAGCCTTTTCGACATCGGCCGCCTCGTGAACATAGGAGTGGCAATTTCCGTCGAGGTGCAGCAGCGTCGGGACACTGGCCTGGTCACGGACCAATTCGACAAGGCCACGCCCGCCGCGCGGGATGACGAGGTCGATATATTCGTCCGCCTTGAGCAATTCTGCCACCGCATTGCGATCGGTCGTCTGCACGGTCTGGACGGCACCCTCGGGGAGGCCGGCGGCGGCGAGCCCGGATTGCATGCAGGCGACAATCTCGCGGGTGGAATGCCGGCTTTCGCTGCCACCGCGCAAAATTACGGCGTTACCGCTCTTGAGACACAGCGCGCTGGCATCGGCACCGACATTGGGACGGCTTTCATAGATCATGCCGATTACGCCGATCGGCACTGCAACGCGCTCGATCTTGAGGCCGTTGGGGCGCTCGAAGGTCGCCAGCACCCGGCCCACGGGATCGGGCAAATCGGCAATCTGTTCGAGCGCGCTGGCCATGTCCTCGATACGCGCGTCAGTAAGGCGCAGGCGGTCGATGAAACTTTCCGGTTTCTTGCCCTCGACACTGGCAACATCCCTGGCGTTTGCCTCGAGCACTGCGGGTGCAGCTTCGCGCAGTGCTTTGGCAGCCTCGATCAACGCGGTGTTCTTGGCCTCGGTCGAAGCGCCCAACAGCTTGCGTGCCGCATCGCGGGCTTTTTCACCGAGTTGCTGGATATGGATGGCCGGGTCGAGGGTCTGGTCGTTCATGGTAACCTTTCAAACTTGTGCTGAGCCTACTGGAAAGGCTCGGTTTTCCGGCTTCGCGGCGCAGGGAATGTCCGAGCGCAGCGCAGAAAGCCGTTGAAGTTGCTGCGATGCAACATAGGTATTTGGCAGCAAATTTAAACCACGGGCCACCTTTTGTGGCCCCCAGACCATCGCGAAGGCACGTTTTGACCAAGACCAACAGGATCGTCGTAAAAATTGGCTCTGCACTGCTCGCCAACAGCGAGCGATTGACACCTCGCTATGGATTTATCCAGCGGGTGACGGAAGATATCGCCCGGCTACGGGCGCAGGGTTACGAGGTCATCCTGTGCTCCAGCGGCGCGGTGGCACTTGGAATGCGGGTAGTGGGGGCAGAGCCCGGAACCGCCGGTCTGAGCGACAAGCAGGCGGCGGCGGCCTGCGGGATGCCGCAGCTTCTCAATGCATATAAGCAGGTCGGCTATGAATTCGATATCGAGATCGCGCAGATCCTGCTTACGCTGGGTGATTTCGAGGATCACCGCCGCTTCCTCAACACCAAGAATACTGTCCACCGGCTGCTCGAATCGAAGATCATGCCGATCGTAAATGAGAATGACACGATCACGACGGAAGAAATCCGGGTTGGAGACAATGACAGGCTGGCAGCCAAGATCGCGCAGATGGTGCAGGCTGATCATTTCGTGATCCTGACCACGGTCGACGGGCTGTATGATCGCAATCCCGACGAGGAAGGCGCGCGACTGGTCGAGGAGGTCGAGGATGTCAGCGAGTATCTTGATGCGACCTCTGGCAAGAGCACGCTCGGTACAGGCGGAATGCTGACCAAGCTGCAGGCTGCCAACATGGCGCAGAATGCTGGTTGCACGGCGTGGATCGCCCATGGCGAGGTTGACCGCCCGATCTCCAGCATCCTCAGCGGCGAACGGCGCTGTACGCGATGCTTGCCCAATCCCGATCCGGCTTCTGTCTGGGACAGCTGGCTGGCCGACCGGTTGCAGATGGCAGGCCATCTGGTCATCAACGACGAAGCGGCGGCGCGGTTGGACGGAACCGAACCGATCCGCCGGACTGACCTGGTTTCCATGGATGGCGATTTTACACGCGGCGACGTGCTGCATATTTATGACAGCGAGGGGGTCGAGCGTGCCCGCGGACTGACCGACTTCACCAGCGAGGAAACGCGGGTGCTGATCAACAATCCCGACCTGCCGGCGGACCAATTGCTTGGTTACCAGACCCACGCCGAGATCATCCGCGCCAACAATCTCGTTCCGCTCGAGGAGCATCACCTGACCTGGGACGCGCCGGCAGTCGAATCAGGGCAACGCCGCGTAGTTCCCACCGAAGATGACCCGATGGCCTGATTGCCACCAAGGCTCAGGATAGCCAGTGCATTTTTCCCCCGGCTATGGCGACATACTTCACTTGGCGTTCAGCGGGGGCAGGGCTATAGCGCGGCCCATGTTCGCCATCACCACGCCAGCGCGCCTTCGCGCATTCGCCCTCCCGCTGCTTGCCGCAACCGTGCTTGCAGGGTGTTCAACCGGCGGCGGGGTCCGCGACACCGCTTATGTCGCACGCGACGTGGAAACGCTCTACGCCTCGGCCAAGGATCGGCTCGACCGCGGCAATGCCAAGCTCGCCGCTGCACTGTTCGACGAGGTCGAGCGGCAGCATCCCTATTCGCCCTGGGCTCGCCGGGCGCAATTGATGAGCGCCTTCAGCTATTACGTTTCGCGCGATTATACGAAGGCCATCCAGAGCGCGCAGCGCTTCCTGTCGATCCATCCCGGCAACCGCGACGCTCCCTATGCCTATTACCTGATCGCGCTCAGCTATTACGAGCAAATCAGCGATGTGCAGCGTGACCAGAAGACGACCGAGCAAGCGCTTGCCGCGCTGCGCGAGGTCGACCGTCGTTTCCCCAATACCCAATATGCTGCTGATGCGCGGTTAAAGACCGACCTCGTGCTCGATCACCTTGCAGGCAAGGAGATGGAGATCGGCAGATTCTATCAGCGGACCGCAAAGTGGGCTGCATCGGTCATCCGGTTCCAGAATGTCGTGGAAACCTACCAGACCACCAGCCACACGCCTGAGGCGCTCTATCGTCTGGTCGAATCGAACCTGGCACTGGGTATTCCTGCCGAAGCCAAGAAATATGCCGCTGTCCTGGGCGCCAACTATCCGGGCAACGAATGGTATGAAAAGGCTTACGACCTGATCAGCGACAAGGCACCCGCCCTGGCCACCCGTTAACGCCGCATGGCCCACAATTCCGGGCCGATTGAAGGTTAACGCAATCTTGTAGTTCTGATGCGAGATTCCCCGTATGGTTCGGGGTTTCGTTTTCTGGTTCGCCGCCGTGGTGACCGGGCTGGCAACGGCTGTCGCGATAGTCGTCGCGCTGGCACCAGCGGGTATGCCTGCAGCCACCTCGGCAGTCGCAAATCCTGCCACTGTGACGATCCGGGGGGAGCTTGACGGGAGGCGCGACAGGCTCGACTTTGTGGGGGTTTCGGTGGCGATCAACGGCGTCGGGCTCCCGATCTCCGCCAACGGCTCCTTCGATGGCGACATTGCGCTCGCGCCTTATTACCGCGTCGACATAACCGGCGATCCCGTCTTTGCCATGGTGCAGACCTTCGGCAATGAGGAATTGCGCGACGATAGCTGCACTTGTCTGAGCATCCCTCCAATCGAACTTGTGGCCAAGAGGCCAGGGCGAATCGAGCTGTTCTTCGGCGGTGATTCCATGGCAGGCAGACGCTACTTCCATACCGGACAGCGCAATCGGTCGGTGCTCAAACATGATAATCTGGATGCCGATCTCGATCGGCTGTTCGATCACGTCCGTCCCTACATCGCGACCAGCGATTTTGCCTCGATAAATCTGGAATCTGTGGTGGCCGAGAGCGAGCCAGGGCCGCCGGCACCCAAGAAATATCTCTTCTTCTCTCCCCCTCAACTTCCTGCCGCGCTGCGACGCGCCGGTATCGATCACGTCAGTCTCGGCAATAATCATACGGCCGATTATCGCGACGCCGGCATGAAGACGACGATCGATGCGCTGGTGGATGCAGGGATAAGGTTTTCCGGCGGAGGGATGAATGTTGCGCAGGCCGAGCAAGCGGCACGAGTGAAGGTAGGCAATACCAGGCTGGCCTTGTTCGGCTTCGTCGGCTGGCGCGGCGACTGGAGCCCCAACCAGATAGCGCGGGCCGACAAGGCCGGCGCAGCCTGGGGCACCAATTCAGCGATCGATCGCGTGACGCGCCGCGAACTGGCTGCGGGTCACGTCCCGATCATGGAATACCATGGCAACATGGAATACATGGATCGCCCGTCCGACCTTTCCCTGCCCCGTTTTCGCCGCGCGGTCGACCTGGGCAGCCCGCTCGTGATCGGCCATCATCCGCACGTCACCCAGGGACTGGAAATCTACAAAGGTTCGTTGATTGCCCATTCGCTGGGCAATTTCCTTTTCGGCCAGGACCATCCTCACACGCATTCGACTTTCGCGCTCAAGGTTTGGATTGAAAATGGTAGGTTCCTGCGCGCCGAGCCTATCCCGTTGCAGATACTCGACTACCGCCCTGTGCCGGCCGTTGGTGGAATGCGCGAAGCCGTCCTGCGCCGACTGTTCTGGCTATCCGAGGAAATGGGTACGAACCTTAAATTAAGCGGAGGCCACGCCGCAGTCTGGCGCGAAAACCGGAAAGCGGGGAGCAGCGCTTGCACAGAGCCGGGCGAATTTACTCTGGCTCGCTTTGCACCCCATTGTGGCGACCGAGCGAGCGAATATGGCCGCAACCTCATACCGCGTGGTGATTTTACGAATGTGCAGATGGGCGTGGCGCGTGATCGCTACTGGAAGGCTCAGAATGCCAGGCTTTCGATCCGCACGGCGCGGGACGGTACGGGGGTGCTGGAGTTATCACCCCTTGCGGCGCACAAGTCGTTTCACCTTATGTCGGCATCCTACCTGCGCGACATCTACGCCACCCGGTTCACCTTCAAGGCCCGGGTAAAACTGCCTTTCGATGCAGAAGTCGAATTGCTCACGCGTGACAAGCCACCCGAAGGATCGCCTCCAGCCCGGGCAGTGCTCGGCGAAAGCGTGGCCACTCGCCAATTGCGTGGCAGTGGCGATTGGCAGGATGTCCGGTTTGATTTCTGGCTACCACCCGCGGAGAGCCCGCGCCTGCCGCCAGGACCGGAAGGGGCCGCTCATCCCTTCCGGCCAATCCTGCGGATCCAGTATATCGGCAAGCGGCTGGGCGATGATGAAATTGCGCGGATATCCGACATTGCGCTTATCGAATGGCCGCCCGAAGATATCCAGGACGACCGCGGGATTCGCTGGTGGTGGACCCATGCCCGGCCGCTTCCCGGTCGTGCGCTTGCCCGAAACTAGGCGGACCTCGGGCAGGCTAACGATTGCTCGCCTCAGATCGATATTCCCACAAACCTGTCGTATCGGCGGTGACGTGGCTCTGCGGTTCGGCTAGGGATCAGCGGTACAATGCTGACCCGGCTGACCATTCGCAATATCGTGCTGATCGAATCGCTCGAGCTGCAGTTCGGGCGCGGGCTCGGCGTGCTCACTGGCGAAACCGGCGCCGGGAAGTCGATCCTGCTTGATGCGCTCGGGCTAGTGCTGGGAAATCGCGCCGACAGTGGACTGGTGCGGGCCGGAGAGGACAAGGCCAGCGTCACCGCGAGCTTCGAGTTCGCGCATTTGCCCGATGTCATTGGCGATGCGCTCGACGATGCCGATATCGATATCGAAGAAGGCGAGGCGCTGCTGATCCGACGCCAGCTCAAGGCTGATGGCGGCTCCAAGGCCTTTATCAACGATCAACCGGTCGGTGTCGCACTGCTGCGCGCAATCAGCGGGGCGCTGGTCGAATTGCATGGCCAGCATGATGATCGCGGCCTCGTCAATCCGCGCGGGCATCGCGCGCTGCTGGACCGTTTTTGCGGAGGGGACCGCGATGCCGTTGCTCAGACCTGGACCGAATGGCACCGCACGCGCGAAGCTCTCGCCATCGCGCAGCAGGAAATCGAAGATGCCAAGGCCGAGCAAGACCTGCTGTTGGCGCATCTGACTGAATTGACCACGCTCGAACCGCAAGCGGGCGAGGAAGAACGGCTCGCCGCTGTTCGCGCCGATATGCAGAAGGGCGAGAAGCTGGCCGGCGACCTCGAGGAACTGCGCCATGTCTGGGACGGGTCCGATGCGCCGCTGGCGCAACTGCGCAGCGCGGCTCGTCGGCTTGACCGGATTGGCGGAGAGCATCCGCTGTTGGCAGATGCGCTCGCTTCTCTGGACCGCGCGGTCATCGAGGCGACCGAAGCGGAAGAGAAGCTACAGGCCGCCGCGGATGCGTTGCAGCATGATCCCGCTGCTCTCGATGCCGCGGAAACCCGGCTGTTCGAGCTTCGCGCGCTGGCCCGCAAGCACCGCTGCGAAGTCGACGAATTGCCGCACAAGATGCGTGAGTTTCGTGCCGCCCTCGACGGGATCGAGGCGGGCGAGGCCAAGCTCGACGCGCTCGAACTGGCTGAACGCGAGACCGGCGATGCCTATCGCGACGCGGCCCGCGCGCTTCACGCCGCGCGTGTGTCCGGTGCGCAGCGGCTGGACGCTGCAGTGGCTGATGAACTTGGCCCGCTCAAACTAGATGCCGCCCAATTCCGTACCGATGTGCAGGAAATGCCCGAGGAGAAATGGGGTGCTGCCGGTATCGACGCGGTCGAATTTCTGATCGAGACGAATCCCGGCGCGGGCTTTGCTCCGTTGGTCAAGATTGCCAGCGGCGGCGAATTGTCGCGCTTTATTCTGGCGTTGAAAGTGGCGCTGGCAGAGCAGGGCGGGGCGGCGACGGTGATTTTCGATGAGATCGATCGCGGTGTCGGCGGCGCGGTGGCAAGTGCGATTGGCGAGCGGCTGGCGCGGCTGGCGGCGGATGGACAACTGCTCGCTGTCACCCACAGCCCACAGGTCGCTGCGCGCGGGAATACGCATTACCGCATCGCCAAGTCCTCCGAAGGTATTGTTACCCGGACCTCGGTCGAGCGCCTCGACGATGCCGGTCGGCAAGAAGAGATCGCGCGGATGCTCAGCGGCGCGGAGATCACCGATGAAGCGCGCGCACAGGCGGATCGGTTGCTGGAAGGGGCTTAAGCCACCTCATCCTCACGCTGACCGAGATAGAGCAGGACGAAGAACCCGAATGCCGCATAGTAAAAGGCACCCTGGAACGAGCCAGCGCCTATTTCGGTCTGCCACATCTGGTAGCCTGCTGCGCCGAACACGTGGAAGAAGCCAAACCACACGATGATTGCCATGCCGGCCCCGAGTTTTGCCCATTTCTTCGCTGCTGCAAATTCGTCTGCGTCGAGCCGGCGAGCGCGGGCCATCTTCCAGGCACCCAGCAGAGCAAGGAATGCTGTGACAAATTCGCCGGCAAAAACGAGCCAGGCCGCTGCCCGAGTCCATGGCGGACCAAGAGCGGGCAGCAGATTGCCAGGATATGCCGCGTGATCGGCCTGCGACATGACATAGTCGAGCGAGGCGTAAGCCTGGTCCAGATTGATCAGGTTCTGCAAAAGGTAAAACAACGCCATCAAACCCAACAGGGCGCTGAAAATTGCTTTCAAATCACGATCGATCATCGCTACTCCCCCAATAGCCAGTTGATGTAACTTACCAATATCCCGGGATCGCGCAATTTGTCTGACCTTGCCGACATGACCGAAGCCCAAGCCGCCAATGAGTTGATGCGGCTGGCAAAGGCGATTGCCCATCACAATCGGCGCTATCATGCCGAAGATGATCCGGAGATTTCCGACCCGGAGTATGATGCGCTGGTGCGCCGCAACGAGGAACTGGAGGCTGCATTTCCGCAACTGGTGCGTGATGACAGTCCCTCGAAGGTGGTGGGGCACGCGGTTGCTACCTCTCCGCTCGGCAAGGTGACGCACGAGGTTCGCATGATGAGCCTCGACAACGCCTTCGCCGACGAGGAGATTACTGATTTTGTCGCCCGCGTGCGGCGCTATCTCAATCTGGACGAAGACGAGACCATCGCCTTTACCGCCGAGGACAAGATTGATGGCCTGTCCTGTTCGCTACGCTATGAGCGAGGCAAGCTCGTCCGCGCTGCGACGCGCGGTGACGGGCAGGTGGGCGAGGATGTGACGCCCAATGTCGCGCACATAGCCGATATCCCGCAGGAACTTGCCGGCGATGTGCCGGCGGTGTTCGAGATTCGTGGTGAGGTCTATATGGCCAAGGAGGATTTTCTCGCGCTCAATGCCGCGCAGGAGGAAGCGGGGGGCAAGCTGTTCGCCAATCCGCGCAACGCCGCTGCCGGTTCGCTGCGGCAGAAGGATGCCAGCGTGACTGCGCAACGCCCGTTGCGGTTCTGGTCCCATGGTTGGGGCGCGGTCGAGGGCGAGGTTCCTGGCGAAACACAGGCTGCGGTTGTCGAGCAGATCGCTGCTTGGGGTGTGCCTGTCTCGCCGCTGTTCACGCGCTGCGAGAACTTGGAGCAAATGTTCGCTCACTATGAGAAAATCGGCAGCCAACGGGCTGAACTTCCTTATGAAATTGACGGCGTTGTCTATAAGGTCGATCGCCTCGACTGGCAGGAACGGCTGGGCTTCGTTGCGAAGGCACCGCGGTGGGCGATTGCCCGCAAGTTCCCTGCCGAGCAGGCCGAGACGACGATTGAGGCTATCGATATCCAGGTCGGGCGAACCGGCAAACTCACCCCGGTTGGCCGGCTCGCGCCAGTGCTGGTGGGCGGGGTCACGGTGACCAATGTCACGCTACACAATCGCGACGAGATCGAGCGGCTGGGCGTACGGCCCGGTGATCGGGTGGTGATTCAGCGCGCTGGCGACGTTATTCCGCAGGTGGTTCGCAACCTTACACCAGATGTGACGCGCAAGCCATTCAATTTCCCAGACAATTGCCCCGAATGCGCCAGTGAAGCGGTGAGCGAGGAAGGCGAGGTCGATGTCCGCTGCACGGGCGGTCTCATCTGTCCTGCCCAACGAACGGAAAGACTGAAACATTTTGTAAGCCGGGGAGCCTTGGACATGGACGGGTTGGGCGAGAAGACGATCGATCAGTTCTTCGTTCTCGGCTGGCTCGAAAGTCCGGCCGATATCTTTCGCCTGAAGGACCGCAGAAAAGACATTCTCGCGCTCGACGGCTGGCAGGACAAGTCTGTGGATAAGCTGTTGGCATCTGTGGAAAGCCGCCGCGAACCCGATGCTGCAAGGCTGCTGTTCGGCCTCGGCATACGCCATGTCGGGGCGGTGACGGCCCGCGATCTGCTCAGGCATTTTCACACCTTGCCGGCGCTGCGCGAAACGGCCGAGAAAGCGCACTTGGGGGACGAGGACGCTGGCGGTAAGCTGACCAGTATCGACGGGATCGGCACTGCCGTGGTCGAGGCCTTGGGGGATTTTTTCCACGAAGAGCACAATGTTGCTGTGTGGGATGATCTGCTCAGCGAGGTATCTCCGCCGCGCTTCGAAGTGGAAACGCTGCAGAGTCCTGTGGCGGGCAAGACCGTCGTCTTTACCGGCAAGCTGGAAACGATGAGCCGCGACGAAGCCAAGTCGCAGGCCGAGCGACTCGGCGCCAAGGCGAGCGGATCGGTCAGCGCCAAGACCGATCTGCTGGTGGCGGGGCCGGGCGCAGGCAGCAAGCTGAAGAAGGCAGAAAGCCTCGGTATCGAGGTCATCGACGAGGCTGGGTGGGCGGCTATCGTGGCAGCAGCAAAATGAGGTTCCTGCGATCTAACTTCCTGGGCCGCAATATGCTCATGGCCGCTTCGCTTGCCCTGACGGCATGCGGTGAAGGGGCGGATGACGCATCGGTCTATCAGCAACGGATAGAAAAGGCAGTCGCGCAGGCCAAACAGGATGCTCAGACCGACGAAGAACGGCGACTTGACAATGCCCTCTACGAAATCGGCAGCCTGTTCGACGGATACCTCGGTATTGCCATCGTTGATGTAGAGCGCGGACGCACCGTACATTTCGGCGGCAACCAGCTGTTTCCCCAGCAAAGCGTCAGTAAATTGTGGGTCACCTTGGCTGCTCTCGAACAGGTCGATGCTGGCAAGCTGTCGCTCGATGAACCGGTTTTGGTCGGCTATTCCGACCTGACCCTTTTCCACCAGCCGATCCGCAATATTGTCTTGGCTCGAGGAGCCTATACCGGCGATTTCGGCGACCTGATGCGGCGCGCAATTACCGCAAGCGACAATACGGCCAATGACCGCTTGCTACGGCGCATCGGCGGACCGGAAGCGGTACGCAAGACGATCGTGCGCAACCGCCTCGGCGCAATCCGTTTCGGACCTGGCGAACGAGCGATGCAGAGTGCGATCGCCGGCCTCGAATGGCGGCAGGACTATGCGCTCGAGCGCCGGTTCTACGAGGTTCGCGACAAGGTACCGGATGAAGTGCGCGCGACGGCGTTCAACTCCTACGTTGCCAAGCCTGTCGATGGGGCGACGCCGATCGCCATTGCTGGCGCGCTTGCGCGACTGGCCCGCGGGGAGCTTCTCGAACCAGCGACCACGCGCATTTTCCTTGATCTTCTGCGCGATGTTAAAAGCGGCCCGAACAGGCTGAAGGGCGGGGTTCCGCCTGGCTGGACGATCGGCCACAAGACCGGGACGGGCCAGGAGTATGATTCACCATCGCGGGCTGGGGCAGCCGAGCAAGCGGGCTTCAATGATGTTGGTCTCCTCACCGCCCCAGACGGCGCTCGCTATGCCGTGGCGGTTATGATCGGTCGGACGGCCGTTCCGGTGCCTGAACGGATGGATATGATGCATCGGGTCGTCGCGGCAGTTGCGCGCTATCACTCCGATGCAAAGGGCGAACCACTGCCTGACCCTATCGCGTCTGAGAACGGACTCAGCAATGCTCCCTGAAACGGGGGAGATCGCGGTACGGGTCGCAGCTGATTTGCGTCGGAGGGGCGAAAAGATCGCTGTCGCTGATGGAGCGACCGGCGGATTGATCGCGGCGTCGCTACTGACCGTGCCCGGGGCGCTCGATTTCTTCGTCGGCGGAGGGGTGGTCTATTCATTGCGTGCGCGCGACATCCTGTTCGACCTCCCACAGGAGGCCTATCGCGGAATGCGCGGGGCGAGCGAGGATTACGCATTGCTGCAGGCGCGCGCGATCCGCGACAATTTTGGTGCTGATTGGGGCGTTGCCGAGAGCGGATCGGTAGGCGGCAGTTCGCATCCCGCCGGCGCGCCAGCCGGACGCAGCTGCGTAGCGGTGGTGGGGCCTAATGGCGAATGGGCCCAGGTCAGCGAAACCGGCAGCGACAAACGGATCGCCAACATGGAAACATTCACCCGGGTCGCGCTCGAATTCCTCGAAACCACACTCGCGCAGAACCGCTAGATCCGGCGTTTGCGCAGCCACAGGATCGACCAGTCCCCACTGACATGGCGGCGAGCTAGGCGGAAACCGGCCTTGCGATAGGCCCGGCGCACTGCCGGCTCCTGCGTTTCCAGCAACCCTGCAAGCAGCACATGTCCGCCCGGCACGGTGTGTGCGGCAAAGTCCGGTGCGAGTTCGATCAGCGGTCCGGAAAGGATGTTGGCAATAAGCAGGTCGAACGGAGCGCGCGCCGCGATCAGCGGGTGGTCGGTGCCTGGAGCGACGATCATGGTCAACTCGCCATTCGCACTGCCGAGCTTGACCGTGTTGGCGGTGGCATTGTGTTCGATAACGGAAACGCAAACCGCGTCGATATCGGTAGCCGTGACCTTGGCCCTTGACCACAGCGCCAAGGCGGCAAAAGCGAGCAGGCCGGTGCCGGTGCCGATATCGGCAATGTCCCGCGCGACGACACCTTCGCGCTTCATCAGGTCAAGCATGGCGAGACAACCAGCGGTCGTGTTGTGCTGCCCAGTCCCGAAGGCCTGACTGGCAGGGATGGTCAAATCCACGATACCTGGCGTGAGATCAGGGTCGAATTCAGGGGTGTGAACGTGGAATCGGCCAGCGCGGATTGGCTCTACCCCTTGCTGGCTCACGGTGACCCAGTCGGTCTCCGGCAGTTTGTCCTCGGAGAATATGGGCGCACGTCCGGCGAACAGCGCTTTTGCGTTGTTGCGGTCCGTCGATGTGGGTTTGCGGGGAAACCAGCATTCAAGGACCCAATCGTCGGGCTTGTCCTCTGCCACCTCCCGGCCCGAGACGATGACTTCGTCATCCCAGTCCCACGCATCATCATGGGCCAGCAGCGCGGCCTGGACGACTGGCTTAGGCGCGTAGGCCGTGAGTTTCCAGCTAGCGGACATAACTCGCACCGTTGGCATCGAGCGTGGCGCCGGTCAGGCTGGCCGGTGCTTCGAGTGCGAGCCAAGCAATGATATTGGCGATCTCCTCCGGCTCGGCCACCCGGCCCAGCGGGATATCGGCGAGCAAGCCAGGTCCACCGCGACTTTCCAGGTAGTCGCCCGCCATGGCGGTGTCGGTAAAGCCCGGGGTCACAGCGTAACTGACGATCTTGTCCTTGGCATAGGCGCGGGCGATGGTCTTGTGCAGCGCCAGCATCCCGCCCTTGGCCGCGGCATAGTGCCAATGCGCCGGAGAATCGCCACGATGACCGGCGCGACTGGCGACATGAATGATCCGCCCCGAGGATTCCCGCTCCTGCCAATGTTGCACGGCGAAGCGCGAAAGCTGGGCTGCGGCGGTCAGATTGATACGCAGTGTACCCTCCCACTCGTCAAACCAGCTGGAATCGTCACTGTCTATCGGGTTGGCCTTGAACAATCCGGCATTGTTGACGAGGACATCAATTGTGCCGCCAGCCTGATCGAGCGCGCTTTCCCACAAAATAGCGGGCGCTTCGGGATCGGTAAAATCAGCGGCAATCTCGCCCGCATCGTCGCCCGTGGTGGAATGGCCGATTACCCGCGCGCCACGGGCTTCGAGCAATTCGCGGGTGGCGGCACCGATGCCGCGACTGGAGCCGGTCAGAAGGATTGTTGTCATGGCGGGCACGATTACAGCCAACGCCCTGCCAATGTCGAGCATAGAGCGAAACTGCGCAAAAAGGCTCGGGACAAGCGCTACATGGCCCTTAGCCTGTCCTTGCACGCACGCCGCATTTCGCTAAGTGAGGGCCGCAAGCAGAAGACCTGTATCCGAGGGCAAACAATTCATGGCTGACCGTCCGCTATCACCGCACCTGCAAATCTGGAAATGGGGTCCGCATATGCTGGTCTCCATCCTGCACCGCATCACCGGAGATGGGATGGCGCTGGTCGGCCTCGCCATCGGTTTGTGGTGGCTGGGCGCGCTGGCGAGTGGCGAAGAAGCGTATGGCCTATTCTACGAGCTTGCCAGCTCCATCCCCGGCCACATCGTTCTTATCGGCCTCTCATGGGCGTTTTTCACCCACATGATGAGCGGACTGCGTCACTTCGTGCTCGATATCGGGGCCGGATATGAACTCGACACCAACAAGATGTGGTCGATCCTCGCCCCGGTCATTGCGATCATCCTCACCGTGGCCTTCTGGGCCTGGATCCTGCTGAAATAAGGACTGACCAGCATGGGTAACGGAACTTCCATCGGCCGCGTGCGCGGCCTCGGCTCGGCCCGCGAGGGCGCACATCACTGGCTGTTGCAGCGGTTTACCGCCATCGGCAACCTGGTGCTGATGCTGTGGTTGATCACCAGCTTCGCGCTGCTGCCCGACCTCACCTATCCAACCGTCCGCGAATGGCTTGCGCAGCCGCTGTCTGCAGCGGCAATGGCGTTGTTGCTGGTCAGCGTATTCTGGCATGCGCGGCTCGGTCTGCAGGTTCTGATAGAAGATTACGTGCATGAAGCCGGCAGTAAGTTTGCTCTCGTCGTGCTGTTGAACCTTGCTGCAATCGCTGGTGCGGTGTTCGGCGTATTCTGCGTCGTCCGCATTGCCCTTACCCCTCTTGGAGGTGCCGCCTGATGGCTGCCGAAGACACCACCCAGAACAAGGCGACACCCGCCTATCCGATTATCGACCACACCTTCGACGTCGTCGTCGTAGGTGCTGGCGGCTCGGGCCTGCGCGCCACAATGGGCGCTGCTGAAGCCGGTTTGAAGACCGCCAACATTTCGAAGGTCTTCCCCACCCGTTCGCATACCGTCGCGGCACAGGGCGGCATCGCCGCCAGTCTTGGCAACAATACACCTGACCATTGGTCATGGCATATGTACGATACGGTCAAGGGTGCCGACTGGCTCGGCGACCAGGACGCAATCGAATATCTCGCGCGCGAGGCCCCCGCTGCGGTTTATGAGCTCGAACATGCCGGTGTGCCGTTCAGCCGCAACGAGGACGGCACGATCTACCAACGGCCCTTTGGCGGCCACATGCAGAACATGGGCGCCGGCCCGCCGGTCCAGCGCACCTGCGCCGCAGCCGACCGCACCGGCCACGCCATGCTGCACGCGCTCTACCAGCAGAGCCTTAAATACGATGCCGACTTCTTCATCGAGTATTTCGCGCTCGATCTGATCATGGAAGACACGCCCGAAGGCAGGAAATGCCGCGGCGTGATCGCCATGTGCCTCGATGATGGCACCATCCACCGGTTCAAGGCCCATGCAGTGGTGCTGGCGACCGGCGGCTATGGCCGTTGCTATTACACCGCCACCAGTGCGCACACCTGCACCGGTGATGGCGGCGGCATGGTTCTGCGCGCCGGTTTGCCGTTGCAGGACATGGAGTTTGTCCAATTCCACCCGACCGGCATCTACGGCGCAGGTGTCCTCATCACCGAGGGCGCACGGGGCGAGGGCGGCTATCTTACGAATTCCGAAGGTGAGCGATTCATGGAACGCTACGCCCCTTCGGCCAAGGATCTCGCCAGCCGCGATGTCGTTTCACGCTCGATGGCGCTGGAAATGCGCGAAGGGCGCGGGGTCGGTCCGGATGGCGACCATATTTACCTGCATCTCGACCACATCCCGGCCGAAACGCTGGCCCAGCGCCTGCCGGGCATTACCGAGAGTGGCAAGATTTTTGCCGGTGTTGACCTCACCCGCCAGCCGCTGCCCGTAACCCCGACAGTGCATTACAATATGGGCGGCATCCCTTGTAACTTCCACGGACAGGTCATCAACCCGACCAGTGCCGAGCCCGACCGGGTGGTGCCAGGCCTCTACGCCGTTGGCGAAGCTGCCTGCGTCAGCGTTCACGGTGCCAACCGGCTCGGATCGAACTCACTGATCGACCTGGTGGTGTTCGGCCGCGCGACTGGCCTGCACCTCAAGGATAATCTCAAGCCCAATTCCGCGCACGACGCGCTGCCCAAGGACAGCGCCGATCTCGCGCTGAGCCGGGTTGATCATTTCCGCTATGCCGATGGTGGCTCGCCCACCGCGCGCATCCGCGAGGAAATGCAGAAGGGCATGCAGAAACACGCTGCGGTATTCCGCGACAGCAAGCTGCTGGCCGAAGGCAAGGAACTGCTCGCCAAGGTCAACATGCGGATGGAGGACATTGCCGTCACCGACCGCTCGCTGATCTGGAACAGCGACCTGATCGAAACGCTCGAACTCGACAATCTGATGGCGCAGGCCAATGTCACCATCGCCAGCGCCGAAAACCGCAAGGAATCGCGCGGCGCCCATGCGCACGAGGATTATCCCGAGCGCGATGACAAGGAATGGATGAAGCACACCGTGACCTGGTTTGAGGGCTGGGGCGGCGGCGCGAAGGGTTCAGGCAACGGCGTGATGCGGATCGATTATCGCCCGGTGCACGAATACACGCTCACCGACGATATCGATTATATCGAGCCCAAGAAGCGGGTTTACTGATTCGGAAGCCGGGACGCTATCAGACGATCCCGGCTACCAGGCCCTTTTCCAACGCTTCATTGGCGGAAATGTACCAATTGTTGGGGGCCTTCTCGCACAGGTCTTCGAATTCGACCTTCGATCCGTTGACGATCGAGCGGAAACCCTCTTCCTCGATGGCGATCGAGTGCTCGATTTCGTGCAGTGCTGCACGCAATTGCGCGGTGCAGCTCTTGAGCGGCCCCGACAGGTTGATGGTGCGCGTAATCTGCCGCTCGTGGATCATCAGTCTCGTCCCATGGGTGAGATAACGATTGTCGACGGGGAAATGCGCCATAAAGGTCGCGCCGGCTGAATAGACCGCCGCTTTGCCAAGAAAGAACAATTCGCGGCCGGCCTCGCGAAGGAGACGAATATCGTCACCCATGCAGCGGGCAATCTCGGGGTTTCCCCCAAGCGTAGTCAAATTGAACACGAGTGGACCATCATCCGGGGCGGCGCCCAGTTGCTGGCGAAATTCATTGTACATCGCTTCGTCGATGCTGCCCACGAAACGCAGTTGGGGCGAAGTCAGGATGGTCTGGTTCTGTTTGGCATCAGTCATGCCCCATGCAACCACCGGAGCGGGGCCATGTTCCGCCTCCAAACCATGTCATTCGTCCTCCGATCTGGCCGGTTGGGCGATTAGGGCTGTTGCTTGCGCCGCAGCTGCGCAGGCTGCATGTTTACAAGCGTAGTCGGTTCAACTACAAGTGTAGTCGAATTGGCTTTGGAGGCATGTTATGACGCAGGCAAAGGGCAGGGGTGCGGAAGCACCGCAGATCAGCGAAGCCGAGCACGCGGTAATGGAGGCGCTGTGGCAACGCAGCCCACTGACCGCCAACGAGGTATGCGAGTGCGTGTGCTCCACGCGCGACTGGAGCCTGCCGACCGTCAAGACTCTCCTGTCGCGGCTGGTCACAAAGCAGGCTGTGATGACACAGCCCGACGGCCGCCGCTTTCTCTATTCTCCAGCCATTGCACGTGACGATTATGTTGGCGGAGAAAGTCGCCGGTTGGTTGATCGCCTGTTCGGAGGCAGCACTGCGTCCCTGGTGGCGCACCTGGCAGAGCAGGAAGCACTCTCTGAAAGCGACATCGCCGAAATCGAGGCTTTGCTGAAGGAGATCAGGGCATGACCGATTGGCTGTTCGATACCTTGCTGTGGACGGGCGTCTTGCTCGCCGCCGTGCTCGTCCTGCGCCGTCCGGTAGGGCGCCATTTCGGTGCGCAGGCGGCCTATGCGCTGTGGCTGTTGCCTGCGCTACGGCTCGTCACGCCTGCGATTACCTTGCCCGCGTGGATGCGCCCAACCTCACATTCGATGTTCGGACCATTTGCCGATGGCAGTCCGGCGTTGGAGGCGGGATCGGCATCTCTTGAAATATCCGCACACTCGGCAACCGAAGAACTTCCCGCTTTCGCTTTGTCGGGCGGGGTGGCGGCAGATATCACTGCACTCCTGCTGGCAGCTTGGTTGGTAGGGGCCGCCGTGTTCCTGGTCGTACGGTTTCGCGCTTATTTCAGGATGCGCCGTGAACTTCTAGGCGAGGCACGACAGGTCGGCATATGCGATGGGGGATGGATTGGCCCGGTCCGTCTTATCGAAACAGAAGCGACCAACGCACCCTTGGCATTCGGCGTGTTCGACCGCGTGATTGCCCTGCCACCGCGCTTCCTCGCTATGGCCGAGCGCCCGATGCGCGATCTCGCGCTGGCGCATGAACTCGCCCATCACAAGGGTGGAGACCTGATGGTCAATTTCGCCGTGCAGCCGCTGTTCGCGATGCATTGGTTCAACCCGCTCGGCTGGATTGGCTGGCATGCCATGCGGCGCGACCAGGAGGCGGCATGCGATGCGCGTGTCGTCGGGATTGCCGATGCCGAACTGCGCGCTGACTATGCGCAGACCATTGCCTGTTTTGCTGCGGGCCCCCGGGTCGCACTGGCCGCTCCCATGGCCTGCCCGGTGCTTGGCGACAAATCGATCATCCATCGCCTGAGGAGCCTCACCATGACCGACATTTCTCACCGCCGCCGCTGGGCTGGCCGGACGCTGCTGCTGGCGGGCGCACTCGCGCTGCCGCTGACTGCCTCTATAACCTATGCCGAGACAAGACAGGATGCGCCGCATGCCCCGTCAGCGCCCACGACGCCTGCGTCGCCCGCCGCCACTGAACCGCTCGCCATTGCGATGCAGGCCGAAGATCATGATACGGCATACGGGAAGGATGAAGATGGCAAGGTGGTCCATCGCAAAGTCATCGTGGAGAAAGACGCCGAGGGGGATGGAGGCGTGGAAGTCCACGTCATCAAGACCGTTGGCGAAGATGGCAAGGTCCACGTCCGGCGCCACGTCAAGAAGGTGAAGATCAAGGGCGAAGATGGCCGCGAATATTCGCCCGAAGAGTTCGAAAAGATCATCGAGAAGAAGATGGAGCGGCACGGCAAGCACATGGAAGAGATGGGCGAGCGGATCGAGAAGCGAATGGAAGAGCGCTATGGCAAGGATCACAAATCTATGATCGCCAAGGCTGATTGCGACGAGAGCAAAGGCAAGGCGAGCAAGGTCAAGACCGAGGACGGGAGCTTCGCCATTACCATCTGCGCCGAGGGTACTCGGAAGGAAGCGCTGGCTTCGGCTCTCACCAGTCTGAAACGCGCGCGCGGCACGGTCGCTACGGAGCGCAACCTGACCGATGGGCAGCGCACCGAGGCACTGAAAGCAATTGATGCCGAAATCGCGCGCTTAGAGAAGGAAGGCTGACAGCCAGCAACCCATTGGCATCAGGGGCGCCCTCCAACGTGGATGGCGCCCCATTTTCGTCTGGTTTGACTAGCGGACGTTGGTAATCGCGTCGCAGCGACGATCATCACCCTGGAACCCCAGTCTCAGCGCTTGCATGCGCTGTTCGCTGGTGCCGTGGGTAAAGCTCTCCGGGTTGGCCCGCTGGCCGGCTCGTTCCATCAGCGTATCGTCGCCGATCGCGCTGGCTGCGCGCAGACCCTCCTCGATATCGCCCGGATCGATCCGGCTACGGTTCTTGCCCGCCCACACTCCGGCATAGCAGTCTGCTTGCAGCTCCATCAGGACCTGCAGCTGGTTCGCCGCACGCGGGTTCTGCTGTTGCGCGCTGCGGATCTGATCGGAAATGCCAGTGATAGTCTGGATGTGATGACCGTATTCATGCGCCACGACATAGAGCCGGGCAAAATCTCCACCTTCGCCTGACATCTGCGCAAGCTGGTCGAAGAAGCGGGTATCGAGATAGATGCCTTCATCGGCCGGGCAATAGAACGGACCCATAGCGCTCGAGGCCGCACCACAGCCGGTACGGATATTGCCCCCATTGATGAAAGTCAGCTGCGGATCCCTGAATTGCGCGCCCTGCTGGGTAAATACACCACTCCATGTCGAGTTAAGCGAGTCGAGAGCGTTGCAGGTCTCGGTCGCGTATCGATTGGCGGTGCAGACTTCCTGCTCGTTGGTGTTGGCTTGTGTTGTTTGCGAACCCTGCTGGACACCTTCGACCATGCCGATGGTCTGCATCGGATCGGCCCCGAACACGAAATAGGCGACCGCTGCGATAACGATCGTGCCGCAGCCCAGACCGCCAGCCTTGCGGGCACCGCCACCGCCCGAGCGAACCCGTATGTTGGATGTGTTGAACGGATTGAGCCGCATAGTTTCTTCCCCCGATGCCTGGCTTGCCCATTTGGGCTGGACACAAACGTATTTGGCCGCGAAACGACCGCCAAGTCCACTCACTCTACCCAATCCTCAGGAGAATGCGATGTTCCTCGAAGGCAAGCGTGCGCTGGTAACCGGGTCCACTTCGGGCATTGGCCTCGCCATCGCGCAGGCTCTGTATGCCGAGGGCGCAGAGGTAATTCTCAACGGTTTCGGGGACGAGTCGGAGATTGCAAGACTGCGGGCCGGATTGGGCGATGCAGCGCACTACGGGACTGACCTGACCGATGGCGCGGCCATCGAGGCCATGATGGGCCAGATCGGTGCGGTCGACATTCTCGTCAACAACGCCGGCATGCAGCATGTGTCGCCGGTGGAAGAGTTTCCGGTCGACAAGTGGAACCTGATCATCGCGCTCAATCTGACAGCCGCGTTCCACACCACGCGACTGGCAGTGCCGGCGATGAAGGAGAAAGGCTGGGGGCGCATCATCAACACTGCTAGCGCTCATTCGAAAACCGCATCCCCGTTCAAGAGCGCCTACAACGCTTCCAAACACGGCATCGACGGCTTTACCAAGACCATTGCGCTCGAATTGGCGCAAACCGGCGTGACCGCCAATTGCATCAGTCCCGGTTATGTCTGGACCCCGCTGATAGAAGGCCAGATTCCGGATACGATGAAGGCACGCGGCCTCAGCCGCGACGAGGTCATCAACGATGTCTTGCTGGCCAAGCAGCCGACCAAGAAATTTGTCCAGCCGGCAGAAGTCGGTGCGTTGGCTGCTTTTCTCTGCCGCGAGGAAGCGGGCAATGTCACCGGGGCCAACTGGAGCATTGATGGCGGTTGGACAGCGGAATAGGGGCCGAATTCGCATGATCATCCGGACCAGGTTTGCGCTGGCAATAGCCGCCGCTCTCGCGCTTGCGGGTTGCGCGAGCGTGGCCAGGGCTCCGGACGAATTCGCGACCGCCAAGGCCGCCTTGGCGCAACATATACAGATCCTGGCCAGTGCGGAATATGCCGGCCGGGAGCCGGGGACCGAGGGCGGCCGCAAGACCCAGGCCTATATCACTGGGGCATTGACTGCCTACGGATATGCTCCGGGCGCGAGCGATGAGAGTTTCGCCCAACCGGTCGATCTGGTGCGGTTGGCACCGGGCGAGGGGAAAATGGCCCTTGGCGACAGGACCTTCGTGTCCGGCGAGGGCGCATTGATGCGGGCGGGCATGGCCGACGCAGCGGTCGTCAACAGTCGCCTGACGGTCTTCGCACCCGATGCCAAAAAACCGTTCGAAGGCGCCCTGCGTGGCCGCGTTGCGGTGATCTTCTCGGACATGCTCTATTCCGGAGATGCGAATGCGCTGCTTCAATCCCGGGCCGAGGCGGTCATCATCCTTACCGACGACAGAGATATTTTCGCGGAGTTTTCGCGCGGCGTTGCTAGTGACAGACTTCGGCTCGCTGCGCAAAGTAACCGCCTGCCAGCGCTCGTGTTGCTCGCCCCGGAAGAAAGCAGACGTTTTGCCGCGCCGCTAGCCGGATCGCTTGACGGTCTGCGTCAAGAAGCTGCGCGCCGCGAAGCAGGATCATGGCGGATGCGCAATACGATATCGCTCGAAGTCAAAGCCGATGCGAGCCGGGTCGAGAGCGCCAACATCATCGGCAAACTCCCTGGCCGGGTTCCGGGAAGCGGCGCTGTGCTGGTGCTGGCACATTGGGATCACCTAGGCGATGCGTGCGCACCCTCGGATGCCGCGGATCGCCTGTGCAATGGGGCAGTCGACAATGCTTCGGGTATAGGTGTCATGCTGGAGGTGGCGCGCCGCTTGGCAGCGTCGGGCGGGCTCGACCGCGACCTTTATATCATGGCTACGACGGCCGAGGAATCCGGATTGCTGGGAGCTGAGGCTTTTGCACTCGATCCGCCAGTGCCGTTGCCAACGATAGTGGCCGCCTTCAACATCGATACCGTAGCCATAGCCAAGCGGGGCGCGCCGACGACCGTGATCGGATGGGGGCGTACCCCGCTCGACAAGGGCATTGCCGCAGTCATCGCTAAGATCGGTGGACAACTCGACGTACAGGAAGATCACCAGCGCTTCGTGCGCCGGCAGGATGGATGGGCGCTGTTGAGCCGGGATGTGCCAGCCGTGCTTGTCAGCACTTCCTTCGGCGACGAGGAGACTTTGGGTGCGTTTCTTTCCGGCCCCTATCACGGCCCCGGCGATGAATGGCGCGAGACATTGGAACTCGGCGGAGCGACCGATGATATCTTCACCCATATCGCACTCCTCGAACATTTCGGCAGTGTCGAAGCCTATCGGCCGGGGGAACGATAGCAATCGGCCTCTAGCCGTAACGCATGCTTGCGGTTACAGGGCGGCGCACGATTATCACCGCCAGACCTGCGAAAGACATCTCGTGCCCATTAAAGACATTCCCCTCGGCCTTACCTTCGATGACGTCCTGTTACGGCCGGGCGAAAGCGACGTTTTGCCCAGCATGGCAGACACCCGCACCTGGTTAACGCGCGAAATCGGGCTCAACATACCTATCCTCTCGGCGGCGATGGACACCGTGACCGAGGCCGACATGGCCATCGCCATGGCGCAGATGGGCGGAATTGGCGTTCTGCACCGCAATCTCGAGATTGCAGAGCAATGCGCTGCGGTACGTGTTGTCAAACGGTTCGAGAGCGGGATGGTGGTCAATCCGATCACCATTTCTCCCGACGCGACGCTGGGCGATGCGCAAGTGATCATGGAGCAGAACCGAATCAGCGGTATCCCGGTCACCGATCGTTCGGGCAAGCTGGTGGGCATCCTCACCAATCGCGATGTCCGCTTTGCCGAAAATCCCGGCCAGCCGGTGCGCGAACTAATGACGACTGATGATCTCGCCACCGTGCCGCTGGGCACGAGCCAGGAAGAAGCGCGGCGAATGCTGCACCAACGCCGGATCGAAAAGCTGCTGGTGGTCGACGACGATTTTCGTTGCATCGGCCTGATCACCGTCAAGGATATCGAAAAAGCTGTCACCTATCCCGACGCGACGAAGGACGCTGCCGGACGCTTGCGCGTAGCGGCTGCGACCACGGTCGGCGACAAGGGATTTGAGCGAACCGAGGCGCTGATCGATGCCGAAGTCGATGTCGTCATCATCGATACTGCGCATGGCCATAACAAGGACGTTGCCCGTGCGGTTGAACGGGCAAAGAAGCTCAGCAACTCGGTTCAGATCATCGCAGGCAATGTCGCGACCGCAGAAGCGACGAAGGCGCTGATTGGTGCTGGTGCTGACGGCGTGAAGGTCGGTATCGGCCCCGGCTCGATCTGCACAACGCGCGTGGTTGCAGGGGTTGGCGTGCCGCAACTGACGGCGATCATGGAAAGCGCCGAAGAAGCAGCCAAGTCGGGCGTTCCGGTGATCGGTGACGGTGGCCTGCGCACTAGCGGGGACGCGGCCAAGGCGCTGGCGGCCGGGGCATCATGTGTCATGATCGGATCAATGCTGGCCGGCACATCGGAAGCGCCGGGTGAAACCTTCATCTACCAGGGGCGCAGCTACAAGAGCTATCGTGGCATGGGCAGCGTCAGCGCCATGGCGCGCGGCAGCGCCGACCGCTATTTCCAGCAGGATGTAAGCGCAATGAAGCTGGTGCCCGAGGGAATCGAGGGCCAGGTCCCGTACAAGGGGCCAGCCAAGGACGTTATCCACCAGCTGGTTGGCGGCATCAAGGCGGCGATGGGCTATACCGGCAGCGCCACCATCGAGGATCTGCGCAAGCACGCACAGTTCGTCCGCATCACCAATGCAGGCCTTGCCGAAAGCCATGTTCACGATGTCGCCATCACTCGCGAAGCTCCAAACTATCCGACGCGCTAGGGCTGGGATCGATCTATGACTCCCGCTGCTCGTGTCCAAGCTGCCATCGAAGTCCTTGACCGGGTGATCGAGGGCGCACGCAAGGAGGGTGCTCCTGCCGACCGGATTATGGCCGAATGGGCGCGCAATAATCGATATGCCGGATCGAAGGATCGTCGGGCTGTGCGCGAACTGGTCTACAACGCGATCCGCTCCAGCGGAGAAATACCGAAAAGCGGTCGCGCGGCGATGCTGCGCTTGGCCGAGAACGACGAGCCTCTCAAACTGTGTTTCGATGGTTCCAAATACGGCCCACCGGCGATCGGCAAGAATGAAAAACCGGCTGGGGGCGGCGTTGCCCCGGCATGGTTGGTCGAGGCACTGGAGGGCTCGGGCCTCAATACAGCCGAACAAGCCGCGCTGATGGATCGGGCCGCGCTCGATCTGCGAATTAACACCCTCCGGGCCAGTCCCGACACCGTCTCTTTGCCTCACGAGGGCGAGCCGCTGGCGCTCCCGACGGCAATGCGCTTCGTTTCGGGCACCCAGGTCGAGCAATGGCCGGCGTGGCGCGAAGGGCAGGTCGAGGTGCAGGATCTCGGCAGCCAGCTGGCCTGCCTCGCAGCCGAAGCAAAACCCGGCGAGATGGTCATCGACCTGTGTGCAGGAGCAGGCGGCAAGACACTCGCGCTGGCTGCGGCGATGGACGGGCAGGGCACACTGATCGCTTCCGACACCGATCGCGGGAGGCTTTCCAAACTTGCGCCCCGCGCCGCGCGCGCCGGAGCCGGCATGATCGAGACCGTACTGCTCGATCCGGGTCGCGAGCTGGAGATGCTGGGCGAATTTCAGGCCAAGGCTGATTGCGTGTTTGTCGATGCGCCATGCTCGGGAACCGGCACCTGGCGCCGCAAGCCGGAAGCGAAGTGGCGTCTGACGCCGGATATGCTTGTGCGCTATGCGACGGCGCAGGATCGGCTGCTGGAAATCGCGGCGAAACTGGTCCGGCCCGGCGGACGGCTGGTATTTGTAACC
>SHLU01000109.1 GCA_004282995.1 Sphingomonadaceae bacterium | reverse complement strand
CCACTGGCTCGACCAGGTGCCTGATACGCAGCTGGAAGGCTGGGTCCAGGAAGCGAGCGAGGAAGAAGTCCGCACCGCGATGGTGCATTACTCTTTCCTGGTTCAGGCATATGTTTGGGGCGAGACCTTGCCCCCTGCCCATCTGCCGGCCAATCTGGCCCGCCCGATGGTCGCGATTGCGGACCGGCTCGGTCAGGCGCCGTTGCTGCCCTACTCGGCCTATGTGCTCGACAATTGGGCGCGGCTCGACAAGTCCGGGCCGATCACGCTCGAAAATATCTACATGGTCCAGAATTTCCTCGGCGGAGACGACGAGAACTGGTTCGTCATGATTCATGTCGCCATCGAGGCCGAGGCCGGCGTACTGCTGGACAATGCTGCAAAGCTGGTCGTCGCTGCCGAAAATGGCGATGAAGCAGAAGCCGAACGGCTGCTGGTGGAAATGGACGCTGCGTGGGAACGGATCTATACCCATTTTGCGCGGATGCCCGAACGCTGCGACCCGTATATCTACTTCCATCGGGTGCGCCCGTATATCCATGGCTGGGCCAACAACCCGGCGCTGGAAAATGGCGGAATGGTGTATGAAGGCGTCGAGAAATTTGGCGGCAAACCGCAGGCGTTGCGCGGACAGACCGGATCGCAGTCGAGCATCGTTCCGGCGATGGACGCCTTGTTCAAGGTCGACCACAGCGACGATCCGCTCAAATCCTTCCTCGACGAATTGCACCAGTATCGGCCGGTCCAGCACCGCAGGTTCATCGAGGATCTGGGTGCGCGTACTCGTTTGCGCGAATTCGTAGAGGGCTCGGGCAGCCAGTCGCTGAAAGATGCGTTCAATGCCTGCCTCAACCAGTCGGCGCGATTCCGTACGCGGCACCTCGAATATGCTGCCAATTACATCAACAAGCAGGCCGGCAGCATCCCGGGTAACGATCCTGATGTTGGTACAGGCGGCACGCCGTTCATGAAATACCTCAAGAAGCACCGCAACGAGAACGCGGAACAACTTGTCTGATACACGGGGGCCGTTCCTGCGGGAACGGCCCTTCCTTACTCGTATTCAACACCTTCCAGACCGGGGCCGCCGGCGGCGATGAAGGCATCGATCCGATCTTCCAGCACTGGCAGTGGAACGGATCCAAGCGACAGTACGACATCGTGGAACTTGCGGATGTCGAACGCCTCGCCCAATTCACGCTCGGCCTTGGCGCGTACCCGCCTCATCGTCATTTCACCTAGCTTGTAGGCGAGCGCCTGGCCCGGCCAGCTGATATAGCGGTCGACCTCGGTGTTGACCTCATGCGTCGACAACGCCGTGCGCGAGGCGAGATAATCCACCGCTCGCTCGCGACTCCAGCCATAGTGGTGGATGCCGGTATCGACCACCAGCCGCACCGCGCGCCACATCTCGTAGCTCAACCGTCCGAACCGTTCGTAAGGCGTGCGATATATGCCCATCTCCTCGCCGAGATATTCGACATAAAGCCCCCAGCCTTCGCCGAAGCCGGAGAAATAGGTGTTACGCCTGAACTCGCTCGCTTCAGGCTGCTCCTTCGCCACCGCTGCCTGGAAACTGTGGCCCGGCGCACATTCGTGCAGGGTCAATGCGGGGATGTTGTAAAGCGGGCGCGAAGGCAGGTCGTAAGTGTTCATCTGGCACGCTTCGTACCCGCCGCGTCCGGCGGTATAGAAGGGCGCAATGGCCGGATCGACCTCGACAATCCCGAAACGGTGGCGTGGCAGGAAGCCGAAATAGTCACCCAGCTTCAAGTCGACCCGCTTGGCTGTGTAGGCCGAGACTCCCATCAGTTCGTCCGGAGTTTTAGCGACAAATTGGGGATCGGTACGCAGGAAAGTCACGAATTCTTCGAGCGTGCCTTCGAAGCCCGCCTCTGCCCTCACCTTTTCCATCTCGGCCGTAATGCGCGCGACTTCAGCCAGCCCAATTTGATGGATTTCCTCGGCGGTCAGGTCGAGGGTCGTGTATTCGCGGATTTGCTGTGCGTAATAAGCTGGGCCATCAGGCATGTCGTTCGCAGCAAGCGTCGTGCGCGTCCGGGGCAGGTATTCATCGCGGAAGAAGCCGATGAGGTCGGCGTAGGTCGGCGTCACAGCCCTCTCGAGAGCATCCTTCGCTTCGCGCATCAGCCGTGTCTGTTCGTCAGCCGGAATGCTCGCCGGGAAGTCCGCAAACGGCACCCAGAACGGGCTTTGCCGGTAATCTTCGACAACATAGGCTGCGAGCGAAGCGTCGCGGCCCTCAAGCGTCACCCTGGGGACAGAAAACCCTCGGGCCAGCCCGCTTCGCGCATTGGCGATATGTTCGGCAAAATAGCGCGGCAGGTCGCGCATTTCGGCGATATATTCGTCATATTGCTCGACTGTGCGATATCCGCTGCGACCGGCGAGATAGCTCCAGAAATTATTGTCGCTGTCGAATGGCATTTCCCATTCGCGAAAGCGGGCATTACCCAATTGCTGTTCAAGCAGGGTGCGCAGTACCGCGGCATCGATCTTTTCGGCAGGGGTGAGCGAAGCCTCATCCAAAGTGGCCAGTTCGGCGAGCAATTCACCTGCGAATGCTGCACTTTGCCGATAGCTTTCGGGGGTGACCGAACGCGCCTCGCTGCGTTCTTCCCAGTGCTGTTCATACCGCTTGGCCAACGCTGCCAGGTCAGGATCGGTCTCGTGGGCAGCGGCGGGTATCCCGATCAACACGAAAAGCGCAGCCAACGGCAGGAGCAAATGTCTCACAAACGATACTCCTGCCGTTTATACTGCGCGTGCCGTATTCAGTCTGGCTTCTTGGCCACGCCGACCATGGCCGGACGTAGCAGGCGATCCTTGATCATGTAGCCGGCCTGCATTTCCTGCACGATGGTGCCAGGTTCTGCATCATCGGTCGGCACCTCGAGCATGGCCTGGTGCTGGTTGGGATCGAGCGGCAGGCCCATGGCCGCGATGCGGGTCACGCCGTGCTGGCCGAACACCTTGTCGATCTCGCGCTGGGTCGCTTCGATACCGGCGACCAGCCCCTTGAACTTATCGTCCTCACGCAGTTCCTGCGGGATCGAGTCGACGGCGCGGGACAAATTATCGGCCACCGAGAGGATATCGCGGGCAAAACCGGTCGCGGCATAGGCGCGCGCGTCCTGCACATCCTTTTCCATCCTACGGCGGACATTTTGGGTATCCGCCTTGGCGTAAAGCGTTTCCTGCTTGGCCGCCTCGAGGTCGTCTTTCAACTGCGCAATCAGCTCGGACAGGTCTTCGCCCTTTTCCTCGCTGCCTGCATCATCGTCGCTTCCCCCGTCATCGCGCAGATGCTTGGGCACGCCATCCATTTTCTTGTCGATATCTGTTTGGGTCGCAGTTTCCTGCTTCTTGTCTTCGATCATGGTCTGATTGTTTCCGGTTAACCGATCAATTTGCCCAGTGAGCGGGCTGTGAAATCCACCATGGGGACGACCCGTGCGTAATTCAACCGCGTCGGCCCGATGACCCCCAGCACGCCGACCACCTTTCCCTCGCGGTCGTGATAGGGCGACGCGATGACCGACGACCCACTGAGCGCAAACAGCCGGTTCTCGCGGCCGATAAAAATGCGCGTGGCATCGGCCTCGCGCGCGGTTTGCAGCAATTCGGCCACCGATTGCTTGTTTTCGAGATCGTCGAGCAGGGACCTTACCCGGTCAAGATCCTCAAGCGCATTTTCGTCGAGCAAATTGGCCTGTCCGCGCACGATCAGTACAGGACGTCTGGTGGCGTCTTCGGTCCATACTGCCAAGCCACGCTCGACCAGGTCCTCGCTCGCCTTGTCGAGCGCCGTGCGTCCTTGCGCGATTTCGTTACGGACCGCTGCCGTCGCTTCTGCGAGTGTCCTCCCGGTCAGCTTTGCGGTGATATAATTGCTGACCTGTTCCAGTACATTGGCCGGCGTGTCGCCGATCTCGATCACCCGGTTCTCAACGACACCGTCTTCGCCGACCAGGACGGCCAGCGCCCGGCCCTGCCCCAGTGGAACCAGGCTGACCTGCGCCAGTCGCGGCTCGCGGCTTGGCACCATGACCATGCCGGCAGCTCCTGACAGGTCGGACAGCATCGAACTGGTCGCCTCCAGTGCCTGTTCGATCGGTCCGGACTGGCCGAGACGGCGGGCAATGGCATCGCGCTCCGCCTTGGTCGGCTCGGCCATCTGCATCATCCCGTCGACGAACAATCGCAGTCCCGTCTCGGTCGGCATACGTCCGGCGCTGGTATGCGGAGCGGCCAATAAGCCGATCGATTCGAGATCGGCCAAGACCGAACGGATCGAGGCCGGAGAAAGGTCGATTCCACGTTCGCCCGCCAGGGTCTTGGACCCGACAGGTTCGCCGCTTTCAAGATAGCCCTCGACCACGAGACGAAAAATCGTCCGCGCGCGTTCGGTCATTTCGGTTACAGGAGGGCTTGCCATCCCCCCTATCTAGCGTGTGGCCTTGCAGCCTCAAGGTCTGTGCTTCACACGCAGGCGCAACGACTCACATGAAAGGATATCCATGCGACCTTCCGGACGTGCGCCCGACGAGATGCGCGCCATCACTATTGAGACCGGTTATACCCGCCATGCAGAGGGCTCCTGCCTGATCAGCTTTGGGGATACCCGCGTGCTGTGCACGGCCAGCATCGAAGACCGGATTCCGCCGTGGTTGCGAGGGAAGGGCGAAGGCTGGGTCACGGGCGAATACTCGATGCTTCCCCGCGCCACGCATACCCGCGGCCAGCGCGAAGCCGCGCGGGGCAAGCAATCAGGACGCACGCAAGAGATTCAACGTCTTATCGGACGCTCCTTGCGCGCTGTGGTTGACCTGAAAAAGCTGGGCGAGCGGCAGATCACGCTCGATTGCGACGTAATCCAGGCCGATGGCGGCACCCGCACAGCTTCGATTTCGGGTGCTTGGATCGCATTGCGGATCGCCATTGATGGGTTGATGGATCAGGGGCTCATCAAGGAAGATCCCATTTACGGAAAGATCGCCGCGGTCAGCTGCGGTATCTATGAAGGCACACCTGTTCTCGACCTCGACTACGACGAGGATTCGAAAGCCGATGCCGACGCCAATTTTGTCCTCATCGAAGGCGGCCAGATTGCCGAGGCGCAAGCCACTGCCGAAGGCGCGACCTACGACGAGGAAGGCCTGCTGCGCCTGCTTCGCCTCGCCCAGATCGGCTGCGGCGAGATCTTCAAGGTTCAGGACAAGGCGACTGGCAGATGACGCGCAGGCTCGGCTCCGGATCGCTGGTGATTGCGACGCATAATGCAGGCAAGCTGAAGGAAATATCGGCCTTGCTTGCGCCGCATGGCGTGAAATGCATCAGCGCCGGATCGCTGGGCCTGCCCGAACCGCCGGAAACCGGCACGACATTTACTCAGAACGCACTGATCAAGGCGCGCACGGCGGCGGAAAGCTCGGGCATGGCGGCACTGGCTGACGACAGCGGACTGGCGGTTGACGCGCTCGACGGACGGCCCGGCGTCTACACAGCCGACTGGGCCGAGCGGCAATGGTTTGAAGGCAAGCCAGGGCGCGATTGGTACATGGCGATGGGCAAGGTTGAAGGGATGCTGCAGGAACGGGGTCCGAATACAGACCGCAGCGCTGCCTTCCACTGCGTCCTCGCCATTGCCTGGCCCGACGGCGACCACGCTATTTATGAAGGCCGTTGCCCCGGCTCGCTGACCTGGCCGCCGCGTGGGAAATTGGGCTTCGGATACGACCCCGTGTTCGTCCCGCAAGGCGGTGAGCAGACCTTCGCCGAGATCGACCCGGCTGAAAAACACGCAGTAAGCCACCGCGCCGATGCCTTTGCCAAGCTGGTCGCGGAGCAATTCGGTAGCTAGGATAAGGTCATGGCGCGCGCGCTCTATATTCACTGGCCCTTCTGCGCGAAGAAATGCCCCTATTGCGACTTCAACAGCCATGTCCGCGCTGAGGTGGCCTACGGCTTGTGGGAGCGTTCGCTGCTCGCCGACATGCGGCACGAGGCCAAGCTGGCGGGCGGCGAGGCACTGACATCGATATTCTTCGGCGGGGGCACGCCTTCGCTGATGCCCCCTGCCCTCGTCGCCACTCTTCTGCGGGAGGCCGAGCATTTGTGGGGATTCGCTCCCGATATCGAGATCACGCTGGAGGCCAATCCATCCTCGGTCGAAGCGGCCAATTTTGTTGGACTTGCCGACGCCGGTGTCAACCGCGTCTCTCTCGGTGTGCAATCGCTGGATGACGAGGCATTGCGCTTCCTGGGACGATTGCATGGTGTCGACGAGGCCCTCGCGGCGCTCGATACGGCTCAGCAGGCCTTCAAGCGGGTCAGTTTCGATCTGATCTACGCCCTCCCAAACCAGACCGCGAAGGCTTGGCGGGAGCAATTGAAACGCGCGCTGGCCTTCGGGACGGACCATCTGTCGCTCTATCAGCTCACCATCGAGCCCGGTACGCGCTTTGCTACCGATGTCCGCCGCGGAGCGTTTACACCCCTCGAAGACGATCCCGCGGCAGACCTGTTCGCCGTGACGCATGAATTGACGCAGGCCGCAGGGATACCCGCCTACGAGGTCAGCAATCACGCGCGGCCTGGCGAGGAAAGCCGGCACAACCTCACATACTGGCGCTACCAGGATTATTGCGGGATCGGTCCGGGCGCACACGGGCGGCGCAGCAACCTTGCAACTGTCCGGCACAAAAAGCCCGAGAACTGGCTGTCGGCAACCAGTCAGCACGGCCATGGCCTGCAGGAGGAGAGTGCATTGACGCCTTGCGACCAGGCCGTCGAAGCACTCGTCATGGGGTTGCGGCTCGCCGAGGGCGTCGACATCGATGCGCTGGCGACCCGGTTTGGTCTTCGCGACAAGGAACTGCTCGATCACGAGCGGTTGCTGCTATACTCGCAGCTTGGCATGATCGAGAAGGTAGGCTCCCGGGTCACGGTGTCGGATGCAGGAATGCCCTTGCTCGATGCGCTGCTCGGCGAACTCGTTTACCCGGCACTCGTCCTGACATGAGCGCGGGCGATCTTCTCGCCCAGTGGCATCGCCATCTCGCCCTCGAACGCCGCCTCTCGCCACACACGGTGCGGGCCTATCACAAGGCCGCGGATCGGCTGCTTGATGCGACCAAGTATAGCGCGTGGGAGGCAGTGGCAGAGCTGAACGCATCGGCGTTGCGCCGCCACCTTGCGCAGCGAAGGGCGGAGGGGCTGGCCAACAGCTCTGCCGCGCGAGAATTGTCGGCGCTCAAGGCCTTCATCGCCTACGCTCGAGCCGAGACCGGATGGGATGAAAACAGCGCGCCGCGCTTGCGCGGACCACGCATCAAGAAGGGCCTGCCGCGCCCGGTCTCTCCCGATGATGCGCTGGGTCTTGCCGACATGGTGGAGGCGACTGCCAGCGAGGACTGGATCGGCAAGCGTGATCGAGCCGTCTTGCTGCTGCTCTATGGAGCCGGAATGCGCATTGCCGAGGCGCTGTCTCTGACCGGCAATATCCTCCCGATTGGCGAGCAATTGCTGGTAACTGGCAAGGGCGGAAAGCAGCGTATCGTCCCGATATTGCCGCTGATTGTGCAGGCGGTGGATGCCTATGTGGAAGCGTGTCCCTACCCCGTGTCGAAGGACGCGCCGCTGTTTCGTGGTGCAAAGGGGGGCGCCTTGTCCCAAGGCATGGTACAGAAGGCCACCGCAAAAGCGCGCCGGGCATTGGGCCTGCCGGACAGCGCCACTCCCCACGCGCTGCGTCACAGTTTTGCCACCCACCTGCTCGGTGCCGGTGCGGATTTGCGTAGTCTGCAGGAGTTGCTCGGCCATGCGAGTCTGGGTTCGACACAGATCTACACCAAGGTCGACGCGGCTACGCTGCTGGATGCCTATCGCGGCGCCCATCCGCGCGA
>SHLU01000108.1 GCA_004282995.1 Sphingomonadaceae bacterium | reverse complement strand
GATACTGACTGCACGGCGGGGGGTGATCCTGTCTGCCGGGGCGTTCAATTCACCACAGATCCTGATGCTTTCCGGCATCGGCCCAGGCAAGCATTTGCGGCACCACGGGATCGCGGTCCGGCTCGATCGTCCAGCTGTTGGAAGCGATCTGCAGGACCACATCGACTATGTTTCAGGATGGGAAACCACCAGCACGGTGCCGATCGGCGATTCCCTCGAAGGGACCGCACGCATGGCGCGTGCGATCATCGAGCATCGCCGCAAGCGCACCGGGATCATGACCACCCCCTATGCCGAGGCTGGCGGCTTCTGGAAGGTGATGGACGATGCACCAGCGCCCGACGTGCAATGGCATTTCGTGCCTGCCGTGCTGGAGGATCATGGCCGCGAGAAGGTCAAGGGGCACGGCTTTTCGCTCCATGCCTGCGTGCTGCGGCCAGAAAGCCGGGGCACGGTACGGCTCGGGTCGAATGATCCGGCCGCCCCGCCGCTTATCGACCCCAACTTCCTGGATGACGAGCGGGACATCGCCACCTTGCGCGAAGGCGTACGCCTGTCGCACCGGATCGTCGATGGAGAATCCCTGCAATACTATCAGCCGACCGACCGCCACCCGATCAACCTTGCCGACGACAAGCAGCTCGACGAGATGATCCGCAACCGCGCCGACACAGTCTACCACCCGGTCGGCACCTGTCGGATGGGCACTGACGAAGACGCCGTCGTGGATTCCAGGCTCAAGGCCCGTGGGCTTGACGGTTTGTGGATCGCAGATGCCTCGGTCATGCCGAAGATCGTCAGCGGCAACACCAATGCGCCCAGCATCATGATCGGCGAACGCTGCGCCGACTTCATTCTCGGCGCCGATTGACGGCGGTCACGAAAAAGGGGCCGGAAGCGCTTGCTCCCGGCCCCTCGTTTCATTGCGATCCGCTTAGAATTCCTTGCGGGCGGTGATCCCGAAGGTGCGCGGCTGACCGACGCTGTAGGCCAGGCGAGCACGGCCGCCGCGTTCGCGATCGAACGACAGGAGGGCGTTTTCGTCGAGCACGTTGTTGACGTAGACCGTGAAGCTGTACCCGTTCTCGAATTCGAGGCCGGCGCTCAGGTTCACCAGTTCGTAGCTGTCGAGCAGCAGGTCGACCGTGGTCGAGGCGCTTGCAGGAGCACCTGCGAACGGCAGGCCATGCACGAAGGTGCGCGGATTGCCTTCCTGGTCAGCGGGCTGGGTATAGCGCGTTCCGACATGGGATACCGAGGCACCGATGTAGGCATCGGCGCCGCTGGAAACCGGCCATTCGTAGCTGCCGCTGGCAGCAATCTGGAATTTGGGTACGGACGGCAGGCGGTTGCCTTCGCTAATACCCGTTGCGCTGGCCAGCGCGCCCGGCAGGGTTGTGTCGAACTCGGCTTCGATGAAGCTACCCGAGAGGTTGAAGTTGAGGCCCGGCGCGGGGTTCAGACCCAGTTCTGCCTCAATCCCTGCCGTATGCGCATCGGGAACGTTGAAGACGATGCGCGACGAACAACTGCCGGCATCGAGCGTCACCTGCAGATTGCTGATGTCGTTGTAGAATGCCGCGGCATTGAAGGTGAAGCCATTGCCTTGCGACTTCACGCCCAGCTCGTAGTTCCACAAGGTTTCGTCGTCATAGGACTGGAACCCGCCGAACAGCGCCAGGTCCTGCGCATTACACAGTGGCACGTTGAGCGGGTCGTTGACGCCGCCAAGGCGGAAGCCCTTGGAGGCCTGCGCGTTAACGGTAACGTCGGGCATCACTTCATAGCTAAGCAGCAGGCGCGGCGTGAACCCGTTCGACGCGGTCCGGTCGACCACATCGGTATCGCCATTGGCGAACAGGCCGCCCGTGGTGATCGTCCGCTTCTCCTCGAAATCGTAATACCGTCCGCCGGCCGTCACGGTCAGCGCATCTGTCAGGTCGAAACTCGCCTCGCCGAACACCGCGATCTGCGAGATGTCGTAGGGCAAGTCGGAGTTGAACGGCGAGTCGACATCGAAGCCGTTGGAAACGGCGGCCGAAGTCCCGGCACCCAGTGCAGCGTCGGTTGCCGCGGCATAGCCGGGGGTCGGCAGGCGCTGGGCGTAAACCCGGTCAGCTTCCGAATAGAACGCCCCGATCAACCACTGGAACATGCCCGAATTGTTCGAGGACAGCCGGACTTCCTGCGTGATTGTTTCGAGATCCGTCGTGTCACGCAGGTTCGAAGGCAACAGCACCGCCGCGTCAGGATATCCCAGATCGACCGAGACCGAGCCCGTCAGAGCGCTGGCATCGCGGCTAACGAGGATGTCGCGGTTGATGTAGGAACTGACCGAGGTCAACGTTGCGGGGCCTAGGTCAGCCTCCATCGTCAGATCGAAGAGGAAGGTTTCATCCTCGAACCCCTCGCGCAGGCGCAGATACTGCTCGCGCTCGCCGAGCTGGACCGGATTGGTCATGAATGGGTTGGCGTAAAGGTTGAAGATTTCCTGCCGGTTGAACCCGTCGGCAGTGACCTTCTGATACACCACGCGCGGCGTCACGGCGAAGCCGGTGCCGCTGTCCATCCGCACAGCGATGCGGCCACCATAGCGTTCGCCAGAGTTGATGTTCTCGCCACCAGCCGGGCCAATCGCGTCGATGAAGCCACCGTATTGAGTGTAATACCCGACCACGCGGGCGGCGAGCATTTCGCCCATCGGGAGATTGATCGCACCCTTGGCGTGCCAGCCCAAGTCGCCGCCGTCGATCATGTTGACGTTGGCCTCTGCCGTGCCTTCGACGACGCCCATCTGCGGCTGGTTGGTGATGTAGCGGATGGTGCCGCCGACCGAGCCGGAGCCGAACAGCGTGCCCTGCGGGCCGCGCAGCGTCTCGACGCGGTTGAGATCGAAAAGGTCGAGGTCGGGAGTGAACAGCGAAAGCGAGATGACCGATTCGTCGAGATAAACGCCGACCTGCTCCTTCACGCCGGGTTGGTCACGCACGACCTGGCCGGCGGAAACACCGCGGACAGAGACCTGGCTCTGGCCTGGGCCGAGATTCTGCACCGAAAGACCGGCGACATTGCGCGACAGGTCTTCCAGCGTGACAGCGCCCGACTTCTGGATGTCTTCCTGGGTCTGGGCGTTGATCGAAAACGGCACGTCCTGGACGGTTGTGGCGCGCTTGGTCGCGGTGACGACAATCACATTGCTGCTTGTCTGACGGTTCTGCGCGACTGGCTCGTCACTGTCCTGTGCCATGGCGGGAACTGCTGCGAAGCCGAGGACACAGCTTGCGAGCAGCGCGCGACGCATACGCGCAATCGAATGCGTGTGGGGGTAATGCAAGGTTCTCTCCTGTTGCCCGGGCATATTTGCCCTTCCGGCCCGATTGAATCGCCACGCGCGTCAAAACAATTCGCAATCGAAACCATTTCTCAGAATTGCCTGACTGTGTGGCCTAGGAGTCACATTCGGCCTGGCGCAAAAAAGGGGGCCGGAACACGCTGGTTCCGACCCCGTCATAGGCATTGTTCGCAGGAGGAACATGGGTTGGCGGGGCGATCGGGAGAGGAAGACCGCCCCGCCAATTCGGTTGATCAGTTGTAGGCGCGTTCTCCATGTTCGGAGATGTCGAGCCCGTCCACCTCGGCTTCCGGATCGACGCGGAGGCCAATCAGGAGCTTGACGATATAGGCGGCAAGCAGCGTGCCGATACCGGCCCAGGCGATCGTGACGAGCACGCCGAAGGTCTGGGTCCACAATTGCGCACCCAGCGCGGTGGAGCCGTCGCCCGGTCCACCGAGGAACGGCTGGTAGACGAGGCCCGTGCCGATGGCACCGACGATCCCGCCGATCCCGTGGATACCGAATGCGTCGAGGGAGTCGTCATAGCCGAGCTTGGTTTTGACCTTCGCGACGAAGTAATAACAAACCGCTGCCGACACGATGCCGAGCAGGATTGCACCGAACGGGCCGCTGTTGCCTGCCGCCGGAGTGACCGCAACCAGGCCGGCAATCACGCCCGAGCAAAAGCCCAGAGCCGAGCCTTTGTGGCCGGCGCCGCGTTCGATCACCATCCAGGTCAGCGCGCCCGCCGCAGTGGCGACGAAGGTGTTGATCATGGCGAGCCCCGCCGAAGCGTCCGCTTCCAGCGCGCTGCCGGCATTGAAACCGAACCAGCCGACCCACAGCAGCCCGGTGCCGACCATCGTCAGCGTCATCGAGTGCGGCGGCATTGGCTCGGCCGGATAGCCGCGCCGCTTGCCCAGCAGCCAGGCGATGACCAGCCCCGAGACCCCGGCATTGATATGAACCACGGTCCCGCCGGCAAAATCCAGCGCACCATCTTCGAACAACAGGCCACCGCCCGCCCACACCATATGGGCAATCGGGAAATAGACGATCGTCAACCAGATCGGGACGAAGGCCATGACGGCGTTGAACTTCATCCGCTCGGCCGTGGCGCCCAGGATCAGCGCCGCGGTGATGGCAGCGAAGGTCATCTGGAAGGAGATGAACACATATTCGCTGATGACTTCATCGGAGAAGGTCGCGGCCGTGCTGTCGGCGGTGATGCCGGCGAGAAACGGTACGCCCCAGCTGAAAAAGGCGTTACCCTCCGGCCCGAAGGCGGTCGAATAGCCCCACATCACCCAGACCAGCATCGCCAGCGCGGCAGTGGCACCAATCTGGGTCATAGTCGAAAGCATGTTCTTGGACCGGGTCAGGCCGCCATAGAACAGGGCCAGGCCCGGCAAGATCATCAGCAGGACAAGGATGGTCGAGGTCATCATCCAGGCATTGTTGCCCGGATTGGGCACTGGCGCGGCCGCGGCGGCGTCCTGCGCGAAAGCGGAAGTCGACACCAGGACAGTGGCGGCCAGCGCCCCGGCGTTGCGAAGAAGCGATCGGATCATGTTCGGTTTCCCTCGGATCACAGAGCTGTATCGCCGGTCTCGCCGGTGCGAATGCGGGTCGCGCTGGCTAGATCGATGACGAAAATCTTGCCGTCACCGATGGCGGCGGTGGCGGCGGTGGACTGAATGGTCTCGACGATTTGCGGTGCCAGGTCGTCGCTCGCGGCAATCTCGAGCTTCACCTTGGGCAGCATATTGGTCGAATATTCGGCCCCGCGGTAAATCTCGGTCTGACCTTTCTGGCGACCGAAGCCCTTGACCTCGGACACGGTCATGCCCGCTACGCCGATCTGGCCTAGCGCTTCGCGTACCTCGTCGAGCTTGAACGGCTTGATGACGGCGATGATGAACTTCACCTTGTCCCCCTTGGCTACGGCCCGGATCATCCCGGACTTCGCAGCTGCAGCAAGAGACGTGCCAAGATCGCGCACCCTCTGAATCCGGCGGGACCCAGCGACCTTACAATCCAAGTTATGCTGTTTTTTTGGACAGTGCCTTAAATTTGAGCACGGACCCAGATGGGCAAGTGGTCGGAGGCCTCTGCCGAGAGGTGACTGTGGTGAACCCCCTGTTTGAGCAGTTTCCAGCCGGAGGAGAACGCTATCCGGTCAAGCCGGGCAATTGGACGTCGGCTGGGGAAACTCGGGCCGGGGGCACAAACCGTCCAGTCGTCAGCAAAGCGGCGGATCGCCCCCCAACGTATGGTCCATTGGTTGAAATCACCGAGCAGGATCGTAGGGCAGTTCTTCTCGCACCGATCGACATATCGCAAGATCGCGCGGATCTGGTCCGATCGGCGCACGCCGGACAGGTCGAGATGGGTTCCGATCACGCGGAAATCGGTGCCTTGATGGCGGATGACCGCACAGGCCGCACCGCGCGGTTCGAGTGTCGGGATATCGAGCGAGGAACCTTCCAACACTTCCAGATTGCGGCGCACGAGCAAGGCGTTGCCGTGATAGCCAATCGAACGTGCCCGGCGCGCCACCTGCACCGCTCGCCACGGACTGTCGTCGAGCGCCGCGCGCGGCAGCACGCTGGCGCGCTGGCCGAAACGCAGGTCCGCTTCCTGCAATGCGATGACGTCTGCATCGATCTCGCGCAGCACGGTGAGAATGCGCGCAGCATCGCGCACGCCGTCGGTCCCGACCGCCTTGTGAATATTGTAGCTGGCAAAGGTCAGCGTCGCGCTCAATCTGGCCTCATACTGGCATCGCCGGCGATATAGCGATCGGTCGTGCGCGTCGGAAGTCCGTCGATACTGCCTGCAGCCAGGCTGGCTTTGGCTTCCCAGGCGCGCGGGTCGGCCCTGGTGTGCGCCTTGAGCAAGGTGGCGCGCTCTTCCTCCAGCGTCATCAGGGGGACGCCCCATCCGCAGCTTGTCTGCACGCTGTCGACATCGATGACGAATATTTGCCGCGTACCGGGCATGAGGGTGAACTGCGCGGCGAGCGCGTCCCACCCCTCGTCTTGCGGCAAGATTGCTCGGCCATGGCCGTAAATACGCAATATTAATGCCGGCTGCTGGAAATTGCAGAACATCACCGTGATGCGGCCGTCTGCGGCGAGATGGGCATGGGTCTCGTTGCCCGAACCGGCGAGGTCGAGATAGGCGATCTGGTTGGGCGACAGGACGCGAAATGCATAATAGCCCTTGGGACTGAGATTGATCCGCCCATCGGGAGCTGCAGTCGCCACGAAGAAAACCGGCTGGCTTTCGATCATGGAAACATGCGCAGGCTCGAGCGCGTCGAAGAAATCCGCCATGCTAGTGATGCTAGTCGCGGTGCGACTGCTTGTCACCGCTCCTTGGTAGCGGAAAAGGTCAGGTCGGGGTTCTTTTCAGCCTGGTAGTTCACGTCCCACGGGCTCTTGGCCATGAACACCAGATCACCATCGCGGTCACGGGCGAGATTGGCGCGGTTGAAGCTCTCGAACTCTTCCACGGTCTTGTCCTCGCCGCGCACCCAACGGGCGGTCGCGAAGGGAGCGGGTTCGAGGCTCGCCTCAACCTTGTATTCCGCAGCCAGCCGCGAGACGAGAACTTCGAGTTGCAACTGGCCGACCACGCCGACAATCCATTGGGCACCGATCTCCGGATAGAAGACCTGGATCACGCCCTCTTCCGATAAATCGTCGAGCGCCTTTCGCAATTGCTTGGTCTTGGTCGGGTCCGCCAATACCACGCGGCGCAGAATCTCGGGCGCGAAATTGGGCAGGCCGGTGAAACGGACCTCGTTTTTCTCGCTCAAGGTGTCGCCCACGCGCAGGGTGCCATGGTTGGGAATGCCGATGATATCGCCCGCTTCCGCAGTATCGGCAATCTCGCGATCCTGGGCAAAAAACATGATCGGTGAATGCACCGAAATCGGCTTGCCCAGCCCCGATGGGGTCAGTTTCATGCCGCGTTTGAAAGTGCCCGAAACCTGCCGCATGAACGCGATCCGGTCGCGGTGATTGGGGTCCATGTTGGCCTGCACCTTGAAGATGAAGCCGGTCACTTCATCGCGGGTCGGCGCGATAGGGCCGGCCTCGCTGGGTTGCGGACGCGGCGGAGGCGCATGGCGCGCGATTGCGTCGATCAGCTCGGCCACGCCAAAATTCTTGAGCGCGGAGCCGAAATACACCGGGGTCAGATCACCGTTGCGATAGGCTTCGAGATCGAATTCGGGGTAGCCGATTTGCGCCAGCTCCGCTTCTTCAGCCCATTGCTCGGGTATCTCCGGATTTTCGTCGCGCTTGCCGAGGAATTCCTTCGATCCCCCTTCAGGACGCGCAACGGTGCCGGATTCGAAATCGAGGACTCCCTCGAATTGGCCACCCATGCCGATCGGCCAGCTTTGCGGCGACACGTCGAGCGCGAGCTGGTCGGCAACTTCGTCGAGCAATTCGAAGCCCGAACGCCCTTCGCGGTCGACCTTGTTGACGAAGGTTATGATTGGCACCGAACGTAGCCGGCAGACCTCAAACAGCTTCAATGTCTGCGGCTCGATCCCCTTGGCCGCATCGATCACCATGATTGCCGAATCGACTGCCGTCAGCGTGCGGTAAGTGTCTTCGGA
>SHLU01000107.1 GCA_004282995.1 Sphingomonadaceae bacterium | reverse complement strand
CCAACGACCAAGTGATTAACAGTCACCTACTCTACCGCTGAGCTATCGGGGAGCAGCCCGTCTTGCGAGCGAGCCGCGCGTATATGGGGGGCGAAATCGATTTGCAAGGGGGAGATTTCAACAAAAGGCGCGCACCGACCCTCTCAGGGTACAGAGCGGTCAGGTCACAAACTGCTCGGCCACGATCCTTTCATCGAGTGAATGGCCCGGATCGAACAGCAGAACCAGCTCAGCACTGCGGTCAATCGCGACCGAAACTTCGGCAATGTCTCGAAATTCGTGCTGGTCGGCGACTACGGCGACGGGGCGTTTCTTAGGCTCCAGAACGCGCAATTTGATCTCGTAATACTCTGGAAGAATCGCTCCGCGCCATCGCCGTGGGCGGAACGGGCTGATCGGGGTCAGTGCCAGAACCTGCGAATCGAGCGGCAGGATCGGGCCATTTGCTGACAGGTTGTATGCTGTCGAACCCACAGGGGTAGAAACAAGCACGCCGTCACAGACCAGCTCGGCGATTCGCACTTTGCCGCCGACCATCACCTCGATCTTGGCGGTCTGGCGTGTTTCACGCAGGAGAGAGACTTCGTTGATTGCGCTGGCGGAAAATTCGGCGCCGTTCTGGTCAATGGCTTCCATTCGCAGAGGGGCAACCACGCGCTTGGAGGCCCGATTGACTGTGGCGAGAAGGTCAGGCCGCTTGCGCGGCCGGTTCATCATGAAGCCGACTGTGCCCATGTTGATGCCATAGGCTGGCTTCAGCGCGCCCTGATCGAGCATCTGGTGCAGGGCATGGAGCATGTAGCCATCGCCGCCCAGTACGACGACCGCATCGGCCTGTTCAATCGGGACGAAATCAAATAGTTCCGAAAGTTCGGCGTGGGCGTCCTGGGCCTTGTCCGTATCGGTCGCCAGCAATGCCAGCGTTTCAAACCCGTTATTCTGCGGCAAACGGCGACCCTCCCGGCTGTGCGTGATGGCTATGCTGTATGAAGGACCGTGCCATTTGGCAACGCAATGCACTTGCCTAGGGATTTCCCTATCGGAGCAGACTAAGGGCAGGACATGGCTTCCGGCGATCATCTTGAACTCGATCTGGCGCGTATCTCGGCCCATGCGCCAGACCTGATCAGGGCTACTGCGCAGGACGAAATCGAGACGGTTTACCAGCCGCAATTCGCGCTCGAGAACGACGAACTGATCGGAGGCGAGGCCCTGGCCCGCTGGCAACATCCCGCGCTCGGCACGATCGGCGCCCAAACCACCTTCGCCATTGCCGAAGACCAGAATGCAGCCGCCAGATTATCGGTGAAGGTTGTCGATGCTGCCTTGGCGCAGTTCGCAAGATGGCCGGAACATCTGCGCCTGTCAGTCAATCTTCTTCCGCAAGAAATTTCAGCGAGTGATTTTGCAATGCGCTTTCTGGCCCGTGTGCGCGAAAGCCGGGTCGATCCGGAACGGTTGACTGTCGAGATCACCGAGGACGTTCTGCTCGGGGACCTGCACCGCGCCGCACGGACGCTGGCCTCCCTGCGCGACGCAGGAATCGCCATCGCGCTCGATGACTTCGGGGCAGGCTTCTGCAACTTCGGCTATCTGAAGGTTCTCCCACTCGATTACCTCAAACTCGACCGGTCGATGGTCGAAGGGATCGATACCGATCACCGCGACCTGGCGATATTGCGCGGCATCGCCACGATGGCGGATGCCCTCGGGCTCGATGTAATTGCCGAAGGTGTCGAGCGCGAGGCGCAGCGGGCTATCGTGGCAGCGGAAGGCTGCAAGGCATACCAGGGTTTCCTGCGGGCAGCGCCGATGGACGCGACATCCTTTCGCCAGCTGGCACTTGCTTAGGCGGCTTTTTTACTCTTGCGATAGCGACGAGCGACCCCGCTCAGCCCCTTGGTCAGCTGGTAGAGGCCGTTGAGGCGACTTTGCGGGTCGACCCACGCCCGGTTGATGACCAGTTTCATGTCTGGGCGTAGCTTGGCGGTTCCCTTGAGCCTGTCGACATAGGCGATGAGACCGGGGCCATCGGGGAAATCGTCCTGATGGAAAGTCACCAGGGTCCCGCGCGCCCCGACGTCGATTTTGGCAATGTTGGCCTCGATTGCCTGGTGCTTGATCTCGATAAGGCGCACAAGGTTGGCGGTGGCGTCAGGCAGCGGACCAAAGCGATCGATCATTTCGGCTGCCAGAGCTTCGATCTCGGCCTTGCCTTCGGCCTGGTTGAGACGGCGATAGAGCGCCATCCGAACCGCAAGGTCCGGGATATATTCTTCGGGTATCATGATCGGTGCATCAACCGTGATCTGCGGGCTGAGCGGCTCCCGGTCTTCGGTCAGGCCTGCCTCGCCCGCCTTGGCGGCGAGGATCGCGTCCTCAAGCATCGACTGGTACAGTTCGAACCCGACCTCGCGGATATGTCCCGATTGCTCGTCGCCGAGCAAATTTCCGGCGCCGCGAATGTCGAGGTCGTGGCTGGCAAGCTGGAAGCCTGCGCCTAGCGAATCGAGGTCACCCAGCACCTTGAGGCGCTTCTCTGCGACCTCGCTCAATTGGGAGTCTTCGGCATAGGTGAGGTAAGCGTAGGCGCGCAGCTTGGCCCGACCCACGCGCCCGCGGAGCTGGTAGAGCTGGGCAAGGCCGAAGATATCGGCGCGGTGGATGATGATGGTGTTGGCGCTGGGCAAGTCGAGCCCGCTTTCGACAATGGTCGTCGATAGCAGCACTTCGTATTTACCCTCGTAGAAAGCGCTCATGCGCTTTTCGATCTCGACCGGACTCATTTGCCCGTGCGCGGTCACCGCCTTCACTTCGGGCACATTGTCCCGCAGCCATTGCTCGACACCTTCCATGTCGGAGATACGCGGGACCACGATGAAACTCTGCCCGCCACGATGATGCTCGCGCAGCAGCGCTTCGCGCATGACCATATCGTCCCATTCCATCACGTAGGTGCGCACTGCCAGGCGGTCGACCGGTGGGGTCTGAATGGTGGAAAGCTCGCGCAGGCCGGTCATGGCCATCTGCAACGTGCGCGGAATGGGGGTCGCCGTGAGCGTCAGCATGTGCACATCGGCACGCAACTGCTTAAGTTTTTCCTTGTGGGTGACACCGAAACGCTGCTCTTCGTCGACGATCACCAGGCCAAGGTTCTTGAAGCTTGTGGACTTCGAGAGAATGGCGTGGGTGCCGACGACGATGTCGATATCACCGCTGGCGAGGCCGTCGCGCGTATCGCTCATTTCCTTGGACGGCACGAGCCGGCTCAACCGCCCAACCTTGAGCGGGAAGCCGGAAAACCGGGCGGAGAAGTTCTCGAAATGCTGGCGTGCCAACAGGGTGGTGGGTGCGATCACGGCGACCTGTTGGCCGTTCATTGCTGCCACGAAGGCGGCGCGCAGGGCGACCTCGGTTTTTCCGAAACCGACATCGCCGCATACCAGCCGGTCCATTGGCCGCCCGCTTTCGAGGTCCCGCAGGACATCCGCAATGGCGCGATCCTGATCGTCGGTTTCCTCCCACTGAAATCTGTCGACGAACTGGTTGTAGGAGGCTTCCTCCACGTCGAGCACGGGGGCCTTGCGCAGGGCGCGCGCGGCAGCGGTCTTCATCAATTCGCCGGCAATCGCGCGGATCCGTTCGCGCAGTTGCGCACGGCGCTTCTGCCAGGCTTCGCCGCCCAGCCGGTCGAGCATCACCGACTCTTCCGACGAGCCGTAGCGCGACAGCACGTCGATGTTTTCGACCGGGATGTAGAGTTTGTCGCCACCGCGGTATTCGAGCATTACGCAATCGTGCTGGCTCTTGCCGACTGCAATCGGTTCCAGTCCGAGATATTTGCCGATGCCGTGCTCGACATGAACCACCAGGTCGCCCCGATTGAGCGTCTGAAGTTCGGCAAGGAAGGCGTCGGAATCCTTGCGCTTCTTGTGACGGCGGACAAGTCGGTCACCGAGCAGGTCCTGCTCGGTCAGTAGCTCCATCTGGTCATTGGCGAAGCCAGTCTCGACCGGCAGGACCAGTGCGACCGGTTGACCTTTGGCGGACAGGCCCAGCGCTTCCTGCCAGCTTTCCGCGAGGCGTGTTTCGCACCCTGCTTCGGACAGGATCGAGGCGATCCGGCTGCGGCTGCCTTCGGAATAGGCTGCCAGCAGGGGCTTTTTGCCCTGGTTAGCAAGGCCTTTCAGATGCTTGGCGGCGGTTTCGTAGACATTGTCGCCGCGCGCACGCTCGGGGGAAAAATCTCGCGCCGAGGTGAAGCCAAAATCGACCACGCGCTCGCCCTCGGGCTCTGCAAAAATCACGCTACGGTGCGCGGGCGCGGCGCCCAGGTGGCGCTGCCATTCATCCGACAAAAGATAGAGCGCGTCCTCTGCCAGCGGACGGTAGCCACCCTTGGCCTGTCCGGTCGCATTGCGACGGGCTTCACGATAATCGGAGATGTCCTTCAGCCGCTCCTCGACCGAATTCGCGCCAGTACTGTCCATCACCACCAGGTCATCATCACCCAGATGATCGAAAAGCGTCACCAGGCGGTTTTCGAACAAGGGCAACCAGTGCTCCATCCCGGCCAGTCGGCGACCTTCGCTGACCGCCTCGTACAGCGGATCCTGCGTTGCGGCCGCCCCAAACTGCTCGCGATAGCGGCCACGAAACCGCTTGATGCTGTCCTCATCGAGCAAGGCCTCGCTCGCAGGCAGCAAGAGATGCGACTTGATGACCTGCGTGCTCATCTGCGTCGAAGGATCGAACAGTCTCAGGCTTTCGAGCTCGTCACCGAAGAAGTCGAGCCGCAATCCCTGGTCGAGGCCTGAAGGGAAGATATCAACGATCGAACCGCGAATGGCATATTCGCCGCTATCCACCACGGTATCGGTGCGGGTGTATCCTTGTCGGCGAAGAAGCGCGGAGAGGCTTTCCATCCCGATCTCCGTCCCCGCCTTGAACTCGCGCACGCTCTCGCGGACCCGGAAGGGGGTGAGCACACGCTGCATAGCCGCGTTGACGGTGGTGACGAGCAGTTGCGAACCACTTTTACCCACTTGAAGGCGGTGGAGCGCAGCCAGCCGTCTTGCGCTGACGGCCAGGGCAGGGCTGGCGCGATCATAAGGCAAGCAATCCCAGGCGGGAAACTCGATGACTTCGAGTTCCGGCGCAAAATAATGCGCCGCTTCGGCTACCGCATGCATTGCCGCCTCGTCCGGGGCGATGAATACCGCACGACCTTTTGCCGCACGGGCCAGGTCGCTTATCACCAGCGGCTGCGCACCGCGGGCAACCGATGCCAGCGTCAATGGCTCGCTGGCATTCAGAATACGAGAAAAGTCGGGCATCTTGGCTTTAGCGATCCTGCGTTCGAAGCGTTCCGGTCATGCGCGATAACCCCCTGCCGCAAGCGGGAGGGGGTTATCGTGTCGAATCTCAGCGTTACCGTGCGTTCAAGTTCAGGGCCAGAGCGTTTTCAGCGCGGAATATTTACATAGTCGAGCCGGCACATCAGCTCCATCTGCTCGCCTGCGAAGCGGTCCGGGACCGACTGCGTGCCGAGGGCCCAAGCCATGATATCGACATCGTCCTCGTCGAGCAGCATTTCGAACCACGCCAATTCGCTCTCGTCCCAGCTATCCGAATAGCGGTCAAAGAAGCCGCCGATCATGAAATCGGCTTCGCGGGTGCCACGATGCCAGCCGCGAAACTTGGCGCGGGCCAGGCGAACTGCAAATTCGGGGTCGTGATCTGGCATGAGGGGGCGGTTACGGCACTCGCCAAGGCGGCGCAAGCGGCTATAGATGCCGCCATGCGTCCCGATATCCTCAACCCGTTATTTGCCGAGATCGACACGCTCGACGGTGTCGGGCCCAAGCTCAGAAAACCACTCGACAAGCTGGGACTGACCAGAGTGCGGGATGTCGCATATCACTTGCCCGAGCGCTTCGTTACGCGGCGTGCTGTGGGTAATCTGGACGAGGCGGGCGAGGGTGAACAGATTGTCATCCAGCTGACGCCGACAGAGCACCGGGCTCCGCGGATGCAGGGCCGCGGACCATACCGTGTATTCGCGCAGGATGTTGTCGGGAATATTTGTGCGCTGACTTATTTCGGTCGGGCAAGCTACACCGCCAAGAAGCAACTGCCCGTAGGCGAAACGCGCTGGGTGGCTGGCAAGCTCGAACGCTATGGCGACATGCTCCAGATCGTCCATCCCGATCATGTTCTGGAGGAAGGCGGGGAGAGCCTGCAGCGACTGTGCGAGCCTGTCTATGCCCTGTCCGAGGGACTGACCCAGCCGAAGCTGGCGGGGCTTGCCGAGCAGGCGCTCGGTCAGCTCCCCCGACTGGCCGAATGGATCGACCCGGGCCAATTCGACAAGAACGGGTGGCCGGCTTGGTCGGATGCGCTCAAGCTGGCGCACAAAGCGGAAAACGCAAGTGCCCGCGACCGGCTCGCCTATGACGAACTACTGGCAAACAGTCTCGCCTTGCTGCTTGTCCGGGCCGATAACCGACAGCGTAAAGGCAGGGCTCTGAAGGGCGATCATTCGCGCCGTTCGAAACTCGACCTGCCGTTCCCGCTGACCGGCGCGCAACAACGATCTATCCGCGAAATCGAGGAGGACCTGGCGCAGGAATCACCCATGCTGCGATTGCTTCAAGGCGATGTCGGAGCCGGTAAAACGGTGGTGGCGCTCGAGGCCATGCTTGTGGCGGTCGAGGCAGAGGCGCAGGCGGCGATGCTGGCGCCGACCGAAATTCTCGCTCGGCAGCACTACGAGACCTTGCGGCAGATGCTGCGCCCGACAGGGGTGGAAATTGCGCTGCTGACGGGGCGTGACAAGGGCCGGTCGCGCGAGAGCATCCTGATGGGCCTGCTGGACGGATCGATCGATATCGTCGTCGGCACTCATGCGATCTTCCAGGAAGCGGTGCAGTATCGCGATCTGGGGCTGGTGGTGATTGACGAGCAGCATCGCTTTGGCGTCGCGCAGCGGCTGATGCTGACCCGCAAGGGCAAGCGTACCCCGCACACATTGGCGATGACCGCGACCCCGATCCCGCGCACGCTCACGCTGGCGCAATATGGGGAGATGGATGTCAGCCGGTTGGACGAGCTTCCTCCAGGGAGGCAGGCGATCGACACTCGAGTTGTTGGACAGGACCGGCTCGGCGAAGTGGTGGAGGGTGTCGGGCGCCATATCGGCTCGGGGCGGCAGGCTTACTGGGTTTGTCCGATGGTGCACGACAACGAGAGCCTTGATATTGCCGCCGCCGAAGCGCGCTATGCCGCACTCAAGGAGCAGTTCGGCGACACCGTGGTTCTCGTTCACGGGCAGCTTGATGCGACAGAGAAAGATGCGGCTATGGCGCGGTTCGCCAGCGGTGACGCCAAATTATTGGTGGCAACAACAGTCATCGAAGTCGGGGTCGATGTACCAGCGGCTACGCTGATGGTCATCGAGCAGGCTGAACGCTTCGGGCTGGCCCAGCTGCACCAGTTGCGCGGGCGTGTGGGGCGGGGTGCCGACAAGTCCGTCTGCCTCCTCCTTCGAGGGGAAGCGCTGTCCGAGACCGGTCGAAAACGTCTTGCTCTTATGCGCGAGACGCAGGACGGTTTCCGCATTGCCGAGGAGGACCTGGAATTGCGTGGGGGCGGCGAATTGCTCGGCACGCGGCAATCAGGCGACACGCCTTTCCGGATAGCTAATCTTGAGCAGATCCAGCGTATGCTGCCGATTGCCCATGATGATGCGCGGCTGCTGATAGAGCGCGATGGCGGGCTGAAATCACCGCGAGGCGAGGCAGCACGTACCCTGCTTTACCTGTTTGAACGGGACTACGGCGTACAATTGCTTCGCGGTGGCTAAGCTGCCAGCTTTACTCGGTCGCGCCCGGCGTTCTTGGCGTCGTAAAGAGCAGCGTCAGCGCGTTCAATCATCGCTTCGGCAGCATCTCCTGAAAGATATGTCGCTAGCCCCGTGCTCACAGTCACACAGATCGGCTCACCGGTTTCCATCTCCAGATCGAGTGTGCCGAT
>SHLU01000005.1 GCA_004282995.1 Sphingomonadaceae bacterium | reverse complement strand
GCGTCGAGGCGGCGGGGCATGGCCTCGACGGCGATGAACATGCTGCCAGCCTGCTCGGCGGCGCGCCCGGCGTCTTGCACGGCAACAAGACTTATCTTCTGCAGGACGAGGACGGGCAGATCACCGAAGGCCACTCGATCAGCGCCGGGCTCGACTATCCCGGCATCGGCCCCGAACACGCGTGGCTGAAAGACACCGGCCGCGTCGAATACACCGCCGTCACCGACGAGGAAGCGCTTGAGGGCTTCCAGCTCCTCTGCCGGACAGAGGGCATCATCCCAGCTCTGGAGCCGAGCCACGCGATCGCGGCAGTGGCCAAACGCGCGAAGGAAATGCCGAAGGATAGCGTGATCCTCGCAAACCTGTGTGGGCGCGGGGACAAGGACATCTTCACCGTGGCTGAGAAGCTGGGAGTGGAGATTTAGGCTGTGACCGCGGAGTATCGCCAAAAGATCCTGAATTGGCTTACGAGCATCGGGACCGTGCTTTTGGCTACAGCTCTTTCAGCCGCAAATTACTGGTTTTGGATAATGCCGGAACAAACAAGCTATGGTTCCGAGGACTTCAGCTATGTGGCAGGCCCACTAGGAGAGACGCTCACAGTTTATATAATCTTGGCTCCGATTTTCTTTTTCTGGCATCTATCTGATTTTGTTGAGAGATCAGCCCCCTCATCAGCAAAGGATCGCCGCCTCACCACCTACAGAACGTTCTTTTTCGTTATGATTGTCAGCATTGTGTTGTGGTTGCTAATGACTGTGGGTGTCTGGCGATACAACAGCTGCGACGAACTCGATGGTGCGTTCTTTTATGAATGCTTTGTGAGGCCGTCTCTCTGGCTCATGATACCTTGGCTAGGCACTATGGGTCTAGGACTCCTCCTCAGTACCATTAAGGCGGCCTACGCGGTCCGATCATTTGTAACGAAAGCACCATGACTCACCTCTCCTCCACATTCGCCAAGTCCCACCCGGTCCTCGTCTGCTTCGTCACCGCGGGCGACGGGGACACGGCGGCCAATCTCGATGCACTCGTCGAGGGCGGCGCGGATGTGATTGAGCTGGGCATGCCTTTCACCGATCCCATGGCCGATGGCCCGGCGATCCAGCAGGCCAATATCCGCTCGCTCGGTGCTGGCACGACCACCGCCGATGTCTTTGCCATCGCGAGTGCGTTCCGTGCGCGCCATCCCGACGTGCCGCTGGTGCTGATGGGCTATGCCAATCCGATGATCCGGCGTGGGCCGGAATGGTTTGCAGATCGTTGCGCTGATGCCGGCGTCGATGGCGTGATCTGCGTCGACATTCCGCCCGAAGAAGATGAAGCGCTCGGCCCCGCCCTTCGGGCCAAGGGCATCGCCCCCATCCGGCTCGCCACCCCCACGACCGACGACAAGCGTCTGCCGCAAGTCCTCGAAGGGTCGGACGGGTTTCTCTATTACGTCTCGGTTGCCGGGATTACCGGGCAACAACAGGCCGCGCAGGCCAGCATCGAGGATGCGGTCGCGCGTCTCAAAGCTGCCACCGATCTTCCCGTCGCCGTGGGTTTCGGCGTGCGCACGCCCGAGCAGGCCAGCGCCATCGCCAGGGTTGCAGACGGCGTGGTAGTCGGCTCGGCCCTCGTTGAACTGGTCGGCGAATCTGGCATGGACGCTCCGGTCAGGCTAAAGGATCTGACGTCGGCTCTCGCAGACGCGGTCCATTCCGCGCGCTAAGGATACGAATATGAACTGGTTTACACGCGTCAGAAGCTCGCTGCCCTTTGGCTCGAACAAGCGGACCTCCGACAAGGATCTATGGGTCAAGTGCCCGTCCTGCGCGGAGATGCTGTTCGTCAAGGAATACGAGGATAACGCCAAGGTCTGCCCGCGCTGCGACCACCACGGCCGCATCGGCGCCGATGAACGGCTGCGCCAGCTGCTCGACGAGGGCTATGAAGTCCTGCCGCAGCCCGAGGTCACCGAAGACCCGCTCAAGTTTAAGGACCAGAAGAAATATCCCGACCGGCTCAAGCAGGCGCGGGCCAAGAATCCTCATGCCGACGCCTTCACCGTCGGTTCGGGCGCGATCGATGGACAGCCAGCAGTTGTCGGCGTGCAGGACTTCCACTTCATGGGCGGCAGCATGGGCATGGCGGTGGGCACGGCATTTTGCGCCGGTGCCGAGCGCGCACTGACCCGTAAATGCGCTTATGTTGTCGTCACCGCCGCAGGTGGCGCGCGGATGCAGGAAGGCATTCTAAGCCTGATGCAGATGCCCAAGGCCACGGTGATGACCCGCCGCCTGCGCGAGGCCGGGCTGCCCTATATCGTGGTGCTGACCGACCCGACCACGGGCGGTGTCACCGCCAGCTATGCCATGCTCGGCGACGTCCATATTGCCGAACCGGGCGCACTGATCGGTTTTGCCGGGCAGCGCGTAATCCAGGACACGATCCGCGAACAATTGCCCGAAGGCTTCCAGCGCGCGGAATATCTGCACAAGCACGGCATGGTCGACCGCGTCGTTCATCGCCACAAGCTGCGCGATGAACTGGCGACGTTGCTGGATTACATGCAGCCGCGCGCAGCGGCCTGACCAGCAACGAGAGCGAAGGCGGAGCGCGATGGATTTCGGCCGTTCCGATCATCCCGGCGTTCAGTCGCAACTGGACCGGCTGGCCGATCTGAGCGTGCCCGATGGGCGGCTTGGGCTGGATACGATCCGTGACGTGCTGGCGCGGCTAGGCGATCCGCATCTGCACCTGCCGCCAGTGTTCCACGTAGCCGGGACCAACGGCAAGGGATCGGTCTGCGCCTTCCTGCGGGCCATGCTGGAGGCGGATGGAAAGAGCGTCCACGTCACTACCAGCCCGCATCTCGTTCGCTATAACGAGCGTATTCGCGTCGCCGGCAAGCTGGTCTCGGACGAAGAACTCGAAGCGCTGCTGCAAGAAGTCCTCGACGCGAGCATAGGCCAGGGGCCGAGCTTCTTCGAAGTGACGATCGCCGCCGCATTCCTCGCCTTTAGCCGAACGCCAGCCGATTCCTGTGTTGTCGAGGTGGGCCTCGGCGGACGGTTCGACGCTACCAATGTGCTGAAACAACCCGCCGTCTGCGGCATCGCGGCGCTGGGCATTGACCACGAGCGCTTTCTGCTGACACCAGAACGAGGCGCGCCCGATGATCCGATCAGCCGCATCGCTTTCGAGAAGGCGGGCATCGCCAAGCCTGGATCGCCGCTCGTTACGCTGGACTATGATGAAGGCCCGACATTGGAGATCGAGCGGGCGGTGCTGAGGGTAGGCACAGCATTGAAAATGCGCGGGCGCGAATGGCATGCGAGCCTCGATGTCGCTGGTCTGCACTATGCCGATTTCGATGGAGCGCTCGAACTACCCACGCCCGCGCTACCCGGCGCGCACCAAGCCCTGAACGCGGCACTGGCCGTAGCAATGCTGCGGCATCAGCAACAAATATCGATCTCGCGCGAAGCCATGGCCGAAGGAATCCGCAGCGCTCGCTGGCCCGCACGGTTGCAGCGTCTCTCGGATGGCCCGCTAGCGGCCAAGCGCGAGGTTTGGCTGGACGGTGGCCACAATCCCAGTGCGGGAGAGATCCTAGCGCGCCATTTCGCTGGCCAGCGCGTACATCTCGTCCTCGGAATGCTCGACAACAAGAATCCGGACGCGCTGCTCGGACCGCTGCAAGGCAATGTCGCGAGCCTCACCGTGGTACCGGTACCTGGCCACCCCTGCCATCAGTTGGAAGCCTTCGGATCAAACGGGGTTGCGGCGCACGATGTACCGGAGGCCCTTGCCGCGCTGCCCGAAGACCAGTTGCCAGTGTTGATCGCCGGCTCGCTTTACCTCGCTGGCGAGGTGCTCAGGCTCAACAACGAACTGCCGGACTGACTATTCGGCCGGCGATGCAGCTGCCTCGGGTGCGACTACTCCAGCCCTGTTGGCGTTTCGCGCCTGCCTGATCCACTCGATAATGCACAGCAGGACTGCAAACATCCCGATCAGGGTGGTCAGGATAAAAACGTCGAAATAGCCCTGTTCCTCGATCATCTGGCCCAAGGCGCCGCGCCCCAAGGTGCCAACCAGCAATGTGAGCGATGACAGCAGCGCATATTGCACCGCGCTGTAGCCCTTGGACACGATACTCGACAGATACGCCACGAAGGCTGCCCCGGCGACGCCGACAGCGATATTCTCGCCCGCAATCGCCATCATCAGCTTCGACAGGCGCTCGTCCCCGCCGAGCTGGACTACCAGCCACGTAAAGCCGGTATTGTCGGCCACGGCCTGCACCACCGCCCCGCCGCGCGCAAGATCGGCGTAGAGAAGATTTGTGGCTGCGGCGAAGAATGCGCCGAGCGTCAGCGTCAGCATCCGACCGATCGCGGTCAGCAGATAGCCGCCAAGCGCCAGGCCGAGCAGCAAAGCGCCAACACCGAAGAACTTGGATGCGACAGCTACCTCATCCTTCGTATATTGAAGCTCGCCGAGGTAGAACGGATAGGCAAAACTGCCCCAGATCGCGTCGGTTATGCGATAGGTCAACACTAGCGCAATCACGATGATCATGGCCCAGCCCAGCCGCCCGATCAGGTCGGTCAGCGGCAACACCAGCGCACGGTAGAGATGGTCCATTGCCCGCGCACCGCTCGAACTGGCAGCATAGGGTGAGCTGTAATGTCCGGTCTGGATTTCATCGTCATCGGTGATTTGGGCCGGGATGGTGTGGCGTCCCTTGATACGCATCATTTCCAGCCAAGCGGCGATTAACGAAGGGATGACCACTGTCGCAATCACGATAAGCGGACCCATGGTCGATATGAATTCGACCGAATCGGGCCGGGATTCCGGATTGCTCGACAGCGAGCGCACCATGAACACGCCGACGGTTACCAACGCCCAACCCCAGAGCAGGCCCACCGCAACCAGTGCCCAGGTCCGTACACGTGGAACGATCTGCCCCGCTTCGCGCAAGCCGTAAGGATCGTCGCCCCGGTCGGCTTCGAGCGCGCGCATCGCCTTGGCGTCGGCATCGGGCGCCCACAATCCGGCAAAACCGACCACCAGCATCAGGCCTCCCATGGTCAGGTAAACCGTCGGCCAGTCAGTCCGCTCGGCCAGGAACAGCGCCAGCGCGCCGCCGACCAGCGCTGCGATCCTGTATCCCATCTGGTAGACCGTCGAGAGGATATCGATCGTCGCAACCTCGTCGGCCACGTCGACGCGCCAGGCATCGATCACAACATCCTGTGTGGCGCTGGCGAAGGCCGCCAGACCGGCCAACAGGCTAAAGATGCCGATGGTCTCGTTGGTGGGAGCGATAAAGCTGAGCGATACGAGCGCGGCGCCGATCAGGATCTGTGCCGTCACGATCCATTGCTTGCGCTTGCCCAACCGCCGCATGCCCGGAATATCGACGCGATCGAGGGCTGGCAACCACAGGAACTTGAATGCGTAGGCGAGGCCAATCAGGGAAAAGACGCCCATCGTCTCGAGGTCAATTTCACCGCTATCGGACAACCAGGCATAAAGCGTGCCTAGCACCAGTGCATAGGGCAGTCCGGCGGCGAACCCGAACAACAGCATGTAAGCCGTCTTGCGCTGCTTCAGAGCGGCTACAACCGCGCGCCAGCCAGGCTTTTTCGCTTCTGGATTGCTCATTCTTCGACCCTTTTGCCAATGCGCCGCCACCCTAGCGCCGCGGAGATGATTGGAAAGCCCCGCAGCTTCGCGCTTCCACCGCAGCGTGACGGCGTGTAGGGGCACCGGCATGACACCCCCGACCAAGCCCGGACATGAACGCGCACCCGACCGGCCCGAAGGCGACCGTATCGCCAAGCTGCTGGCACGCGCAGGCGTCGCCAGCCGACGCGAAATCGAACGGATGATCGCCGATGGCCGTATCGCGATCAATGGCAAGAAGGTGGAAACACCAGCGACCTTCCTCGAACATCTGCGCGGGGTTACGGTCGACGGCAAACCAGTGGGCAAGGCCGAGCCGACGCGCCTGTTCGCTTTCAATAAGCCGCCCGGCCTGCTGACCGCAGAAAGCGATCCGAAGGGGCGTCCGACAATCTATGACGCGCTCAAGAATTCGTTGCCTAAGGATGTCGGGCGGGTGATGCCGATCGGACGGCTCGACTTCAACACCGAGGGGCTGTTGCTGTTGACGAACGACGGCGGACTCAAGCGGCGCATGGAGTTGCCGTCCTCCGGCATCCCGCGAACCTATCGCGCGCGCGCTTTTGGCGATGTGACGCAGGAACAGCTCGAAAGCTTGATCGAAGGCATCACCATCGACGGCATGCGTTATGGTCGCATTGACGCCAATATGGAGCGACGAACGGGCCGCAACCAGTGGATCGAAATGACCATTACCGAGGGCAAGAATCGCGAAGTCCGTCGCGTGCTCGAGCACTTCGGACTGGAAGTGAGCCGCCTCATGCGCACCGCTTACGGACCGTTCGAACTGGCCGACCTGCCACGCGGGCAAGCAGTGGAAATCCGCAAGGGTGATCTCGGCCGGTTCGTGAGTACGCTGAAGAAGCCATGAGGATCATTGCCGGAGAATGGCGTGGTCGCAAGGTGACGGCACCCAAGGGGGACGCAACCCGTCCAACGGCCGATCGCACACGGGAAACCTTGTTCTCGATGCTCGCAAGCCGACTGGGGAGCTTCGAAGACCTATCTGTTGTCGACCTGTTTGCAGGATCCGGCGCGATTGGTCTTGAAGCTCTGTCTCGCGGCGCGGCGCACTGCCTGTTCGTCGAACATGACAAGCTGGCGCTTGATGCCATCCGCGCCAACATCACCACATTGGGTGCACGAACCCGTGCAACCGTCAGCGCGGGATCGGTCATGAGCCTCGCACCGGCTAAGGCACCACATGATCTCATCCTTGCTGACCCGCCTTATGACACCAGCGCCGGCGTGGTTGCTCTCGATCGTCTATTGCGCCTTGGATGGATCGGACCGCAATCCTGGGTCGCTGTAGAAACTGCCGCGCACGAGACGGTCGACGTGAAAGGTCTCGACATCGACACCGAGCGGAAGGTCGGAAAAGGCAAGCTGACGTTGCTTCGCCTTCCGGCTGCCTGATCTCCCATCCCGCATAGAAAAAGGGCGGCAATGCCAAAGCATTGCCGCCCCTAGCCAAACCATACGTCCCGAAGGCGTATGGAGCGGCTATCTGCGACCCTTATCGGGCTTTCTCGTTCCATGTGTTGGCAGGCCAATTGCCCCAGTTGAGACCGGCTGCGCGCGGCTGGATACAGCCGTCAGTCATTTCGTAATTCATGCAGACGGGGTATTCCTTGTCACCGACGCGGACCTTGGTGGCCTTGCCCTGCGCGTTCTTCTCGATCACCACAACCTTTTCCTTGGGCTTGAAATCCATGTGGTCGTCAGCAAAGGCCGCTGCTGTGCCGAAACTGACAGTCATGGCGGCGGCGAGCGTTCCTGTGATAAGCTTTTTCATCGTTGCGTCCTTGGCGTGCGTTCCGTGTTGCTAAATCAATGACTGACGCAATAATCGGTTCCGATATTCCTCACCGCTCCCTTGCCCACCGCTGCTGCGTTCCCTAACTGTTCACCCGTTACATGACTGATGCAGCCCCAACCTTCCCGCTGGCGACAGCCGCCGGCGACACCGGTCTTCCGCCTTATGCGGAACGTCTCAACATGCCCCAGCGCGAGGCAGTCCTGACAGCAGAAGGGCCGGTCCTGATGCTGGCCGGTGCGGGCACGGGCAAGACCGCAGCGCTGACAGCGCGGCTGGCGCACCTGATCGCCACCCGCAAGGCCTGGCCCAGTGAGATCCTGTGCGTCACCTTTACCAACAAGGCCGCGCGCGAGATGCGGCACCGCGTGGGCCAGCACATCGGCGATGCAGTGGAAGGCATGCCCTGGCTGGGCACCTTTCATTCGATTTGCGCGCGAATGTTGCGGCGCCATGCCGAGCTGGTCGGGCTGCAATCAAATTACACCATCATCGATACCGACGATCAAATTCGCTTGCTCAAACAGCTTATCCAGCAGAACGACTTGGATGAGAAGCGCTGGCCTGCACGCCAATTGGCCGGACTTATCGACCGTTGGAAAAACCGCGGGCTCAACCCGGGCGATCTGGATGCGGTCGAGAATGAAAGCTACGCCAACGGGCGCGGCGAGCAGTTCTACGAAATGTATCAGAAACGGCTGAAAGAGCTGAACGCCTGTGATTTCGGCGATCTGATGCTGCACGTGCTCAACATCTTCCGGACGCACCGCGATGTGCTCGAGCAATATCAGCAGCGGTTCAAATATGTGCTGGTCGACGAGTACCAGGACACCAACGCGGTCCAGTATCTTTGGCTGCGGCTGCTGGCACAACAGCGCAAGAACATCTGCGTGGTGGGCGACGATGACCAGTCGATCTATTCCTGGCGCGGGGCGGAGGTTGCCAACATCCTGCGTTTCGAGAAGGATTTTCCTGGCGCCAAGGTGATCAAGCTGGAACAGAATTATCGTTCCACGCCGCACATTCTGGCCGCAGCCTCGGGGCTCATTACTGCCAATAGCGAACGCCTTGGCAAGACACTGTGGACCGAAGTCAATGCTGGCGAGAAGGTTCGCGTCATCGGCGTCTGGGACGGGCCGGAAGAGGCCCGCCGTGTAGGCGAAGAAATTGAACGCCTCGAACGCGAAGGTGCATCGCTGGACGAGGTCGCGATCCTGGTCCGCGCGCAGTACCAGACCCGTGAATTCGAGGACCGATTCATTCAGATCGGCCTCAACTACCGCATCATTGGCGGTTTTCGTTTCTACGAGCGCGCGGAAATCCGCGATGCCCTGGCCTATCTGCGGGTCATCGCCCAGCCGCAGGACGATCTCGCATTCGAACGGATCTACAACCAGCCCAAACGCGGGCTCGGCGCCAAGACGCTGGAGAAGATGCACCAGCACGCTCGGCGGACGGGGCTGCCGCTGGCAGCAGCGTCGCTGCAACTGGCCGACAGCGACGAGTTACCTTCGCGTGCTTCAAACACCATCGGCGCGCTCCTGCGGCAGTTCCTCCATTGGCGCGAACAGGCCGAGAAGACCGAGCCTGCCGAACTGCTGCGGCAGGTGCTCGACGATAGCGGCTATACCGCCATGCTCGAAAACGAGAAAACGGCCGAGGCCAAGGGACGGCTCGAGAATCTTTCCGAACTGGCCCGTGCGATGGAGGAGTACGACACGCTCGGCGAATTTCTCGAACATGTCAGCCTGGTGATGGACAATGACGCCAACCAGGACGAGGAAAAGGTCACCATCATGACCATGCATGCGGCCAAGGGACTGGAATTCAACCATGTCTTCCTGCCCGGATGGGAGGAAGGCGTGTTCCCCAGCCAGCGATCACTCGACGAGGGGGGGCTCGCCAGTCTCGAGGAAGAACGTCGCCTCGCCTATGTCGCCATCACCCGCGCGCGGCGGCGTTGCACGATCCTGCACGCCGCCAATCGCCGCATCTATGGCCAGTGGACCAGCTCCATCCCCAGTCGATTCATCGAAGAACTTCCCGAGGAGCAAATCGAGCAGGAAACCACAATGACTGGTGGCGCTTCGCTGTGGCGTGCAAACTGGAGCGAGAACGACGATCCTTTCGCCCATGTTGCGCGCGACAGGCCTGAACGTGCCCAGACACGCGGCCCAGGCTGGCAGCGGGCGCTGGATAGCGGCTATGACGCCAAGCAATTGGTTGTAAAGGAAAGTCGCCGCAGTGCCGCCAGCTTTGCGGCAACTCCGCGCAACGACATCGCGCTGGGCGCGCGGGTGTTTCACGACAAGTTTGGCTACGGCACTGTGATGAGCCAAGACGGCAACAAGCTCGAGATCGAATTCGAGAAAAGCGGCACCAAGCGCGTCATCGACAGCTTCGTAAAACTGGCGGACTAGGCCTCGACAGTCCCGGGTGGTTCGTCGACCGCCCGGCTTCCAGCCCAGGCCTCGAACGGCCGTGCGACTTCGCCCACGAATCCGCGAGACCCACCGTCAACGCCGGTATGGCACTGGATGTAGGGCGCAGGATCGACATAGGTGCCGAAGACATGGTCCCACAGGGTTAACACCCCGCCATAATTGCTGCCGCATAGCTCCAGTTCGTTGATGTGGTGCAAGCGGTGTGCTGCTGGAGAAATGATCCATCGGCCCAAGTTGCCGAGCGTCCACGGAACGTCGGCGTGGATGAAATGGCCCCAGACCGCCCTTGCGAGCGCCACGCCTGCAATCGCCCAGACCGGCAAGCCAAGCAGCAAGAGCGGCGCAATGTCGACGAATAGCGCGAGGACATAAGCCAAGGGGTGTTTGCGCAACAGGGCCAGCCAGGTCATCGCCTCGTCCGAGTGATGCACGGCGTGCACTGGCCACAGGGTCGGCAAGTGCTCGATCCTATGACGCCAGTAAATCACGAATTCTCCAACAAGGAGCGTGACGCCGACGACGAGGATCGGGTTGGCCGATTGCCAGAAAGCGACGAGCGTGTCGCTCAACACGAGACTTTCGGCCCACCACGCCGCGGCGCTCGCAAAGAATGCAGCGAGGATCACGTAGTTGAGGAGGATTAGCGAAAGGTTGGTTTCGGTCTCGCGGCGAGAGCGCCGTAATGCCTCACCAATTGTCTCGCGTTTGCAGACAATTGCCAGCATGCCGAACACGACGGCCATGGGGACCAGTTTCAGCCCCAGCGCAAGCGCAGTTGTCGCAAGTGCTTCCATACTCCTTCCCATGGACCTTCCATGGTAAGGGAAGCGTTAAAGTCCGCTGTCTTTAGCTGCCGAAAGTGACGTCGAGAAAGCCTGGCTTGGGGCCGTTCCATTCGCCAGGTTCGACTGGCGGATCCTGACGGTCATCGCGACGGATCTTGCCGGACGCACGGGCCTCACGCGGTTTGGAATCCGACCTGCTTTTCTTCCGGCTCGGTTTCTCGGGCCGCGAGCCGGTGTCTTCGGCGGAATCGTTTTCAGCGCGAGGATCCTCGTCGCGCGGCCGATCTTCGCGCCGTTTGTCCTCACGCGGTTTGCGCTGACGCTTCGGCTTGTCTTGGTTGCGTGAATCCGCATTCGGTTTCTCGCCAGCTTCGTCAGCCTGCTTGAGCTCGACCCGAACATCATCCTTGCCGAATACAGCAATCTTGTTTTTGGTCAGCTTCTCGACGTTGTCGATTGCCTCGGCATCTTCAGGCGCAACAAAGGTGAAGGCGCGGCCCTTGGCACCGGCGCGCCCGGTGCGGCCGATCCGGTGGACATAATCATCCGGATGCCATGGCGTGTCGTAATTGAAGACGTGGCTGACACCCTTGATGTCGAGTCCGCGAGCGGCGACATCGCTGGCAACAAGGATGTTCATATCGCCCGACTTGAAGCGTTCGAGCTCCTTGTTGCGGGTAGCCTGATCGATATCGCCGTGGATCTCGCCGCTCGAAAAGCCGCGTTGCTGGAGATATTTGTTGAGCTCGCGCACTGTCGTCTTGCGATTGGCGAATATGATTGCGGTTTCGACATGGTCGTTCTGCAACAGCCATTCGAGCGTATCCCGCTTCTGGCGCTGGCCGACATTTACGCGGAACGCGGTAATGTCCTTGTTGGTCGTCGCAGCGCGGCTCACTTCGATCCGCTTGGGATTGTTCATGAACTTCTTGGACAGCTTTTCGATCGGCGGCGGCATGGTAGCCGAAAAAAGCATTGTCTGGCGCTGTTCGGGGAGCTTGGAGCAGATGAACTCGATGTCGGGGATGAAGCCCATGTCGAGCATCCGGTCAGCTTCGTCGATGACCAGCAATTCGCATCCGTTGAGCAGGATCTTGCCCCGCTCAAACAAGTCCATCAGGCGGCCCGGTGTCGCGATCAGGACATCGACGCCCTCGTTCAAGGCCTTGACCTGGTCGCCCATCTGAACGCCGCCGATCAGCAGCGCCATCTTAAGGTCGTGGTGGGTGCCGTATTTTTCGAAGTTCTCCGCGACCTGCGCAGCGAGTTCGCGCGTCGGTTCGAGGATCAGGCTGCGCGGCATCAGCGCGCGGCGTCGGCCAGCTGCCATGATGTCGATCATCGGCAGCACGAAGCTCGCGGTTTTGCCAGTGCCGGTCTGGGCGATGCCGATGATGTCCTTCATCATCAGCACTGGCGGGATCGCCTGCTCCTGGATCGGAGTCGGTACGGTATAGCCGGCGGCTTCGACCGCTTTCAGCAATTCGGGAGATAGGCCGAGATCGGCAAAGGTCATTCAAATGTCCGGATTATAGGGTCCCCGCAGGCACCCGCGTTTAAGCGAGACATGCGAAAGACATGCCCCTGAACCGCGCCCTTCGCCAAAAGAGCATGAAATGTCAAGATTGCACTGCTGCGATTGCCGTGGTGCCGCTAGGCAGGAACAAGCTGCGAAAAGCTCGAAATCTGGCACTTGGTCCCGTTGCGAGACTGCAGTCTGTCGCGCTTGGTGCAAAGGTTGCCGTCTTCGCTGGGCTCGACATAGAAACCGGAATAGAAATCGCGCGCACTACAGGTCTTTGGCAGTTGCGCGCTGATCATCCTGCGGTCGTCAAGGAACAAAATCAGTTTGCTCGGCCCGCCAGTCTGAACTGCGACGATATCGCGCAAGGCCACGCATTTGCCCATCTTCTGTTCAACCACCCGGCGCGGCATTTGCTGCGGCAGGGCGTTGGGACGTGGCCGGGCCGGGGATATACGAATGATTATGCGCTGCTCCACGCGGGTTTGCATCGGATTGCGCTCGGTACGCCAGGGCTGGAAAGCCAGCCATGGATCCGGCCGCGCCGCAGGCCGCATCTCGATCTGGTCCGCGCCCGACAGACTACAGACTTCACCCCCACCGCGTTCAAACAAGCCCCACCCATCGCTCACTGACGCCTGCGGCAAGGAGAGCGCCAATGGCGTGAAGATGTGTGCCCAGTTGATCATGGTGAAAAGAGGAAGCCTCCCTTGAGCCCTTGTTCTAATCGCCGCCCCCACGCGCCGGCTGGACCCGCAATAGCGTGCGGGGTTGAATGGTGGCTTAATTTGATTGCCAGTCTGTGCAAGTCTGGCAGGAATGCGTCTGGCTGTGGCATAGGAGCCGCATGTTGGAGCGCGATACCTTCCTCGATCAGGCCGAAGCCTTGCTCGGACCGCGCGGATTGAGCCGTGATGCAGAGGTCATGGCCCCGTGGCTGGTGGACTGGCGCGGGCGATATACCGGACAGGCTGTAGCGCTGGCCTCGCCTGCATCGACGACTGAAGTGGCGGAATTGGTGAAGCTCTGCGCTGCCCACGGCGTGCCCATTGTCCCGCAAGGGGGCAACAGCGGCATGTGCGGCGGGGCAACCCCTGATGACAGCGGGGCGGCGATCCTGCTGTCGCTGAGGCGCATGGACGCGATCAGCACTCTCGACGCCGAAGCTGGAATGGCCGTTTGCGGCGCGGGGGTAATCCTGCAGAACCTCCATGAGGCCGCCGACAATGCAGGCATGCGATTTCCCCTTACGCTCGGAGGGAAAGGCTCCGCCACGATCGGCGGGTTGATCTCGACCAACGCCGGCGGAACGCAAGTATTGCGGCACGGTACGATGCGGGCGCAGGTCCTGGGGATCGAGGCGGTGCTGCCCGATGGCGGCATCTATGACAGCCTCGCACCACTCAAGAAGGATAATCGTGGTTTCGACCTCAAACAGCTTCTGATCGGGTCGGAAGGGACCCTGGGGATTGTAACCGCAGCCACGCTTCGCCTGCTTCCCGCAGTGGCTGGCCGTGCGGTGCTATGGGCAGGTGTCGAGAGCCTGCATCACGCGCGCCAGCTCCTGCTTCGCGCGCAAACCTCGGCCGGAGACGCGCTCGAAGGGTTCGAGGTCATGCCACGCCATTCATTGGAAGCAGTGCTCGCCCATCTGCCAGATGCCCGCGATCCGCTGGGAGAGACGCACCCATGGTACGCCCTGATCGAACTGATTGGCACCAAGGCGACGGCTGGAAATTTGACCGATCTTGCCGAGAAATTTCTCGCCGAGGCTCTCGAGAGCGAGCTTCTGCAGGATGCCACAATCGCAGCCAACGAATCGCAGGCCGAGCAACTCTGGCTGCTGCGCGATTCGATCTCTCCGGCTGAGCGCGCACTCGGTCCCGCGATGCAGCACGACATCTCCGTACCGGTCGAAAAGATGCCGGACTTTGTCGAGATGGCCACCCCAGTTATCGAAGCACAATTCCCGGGCACACGGGCGATTGCGTTCGGCCATCTGGGCGATGGCAATGTGCACTTCCATGTTCTTGCTCCACCCCAAGCCACTCCCGGCGAATGGGAGGAAGAGGACGGCAAGGCTATCAGCGCCGCGGTCCACGACCTGGTAACCGAGTGGGGCGGATCAATCAGTGCCGAACATGGAATTGGCCAGATGAAGCGCGACGAACTGGGGCGGCTTGGCGACCCTGTTGCACTGGCCATCATGCGAAGCGTCAAGCAGGCGCTTGACCCGCGAGGATTGATGAACCCCGGCAAGCTGGTGCCCCTTGCGCCCGAAGGCGCCACCGCCTAAAGCGCCGCGCATCGCGCGCGGCAGTATCTAGCTGGCGGCGCACCGATCCATAGCTTTTCGGAGAAATTCCATGGCCAGCGCGCCGCAGCCCAGCCTGCCCCTTCTGTATAACGACCTGATGCCGCTCAACACGCGGGATCACAGCAAGTTCAAAACCAAGCCGATGGACGAGGCCAAATGGTTGAGCAAACACCACGCCATCCCGCTTACGGTCGATGAATTCGTCCAGGCGCAGCGCGATTTCCCGATCGTGTTTTCATCGGGCGAAAACCCGCTGCCTCTGGCGCTTATGGGACTGAATGAAGGCGTGAACACCTTTGTCGACGAAAACGGCAAGATCAACGAGCCAGTGTATCTGCCGGCGTATATCCGCCGCTACCCCTTCCTTCTCGCCAAGCTCAACAAGGACAGCGACGACCTGTCGCTTTGCTTCGACCCGACGGCCGGCACGGTTGGTGAATTCGACGATGGCGAATCGCTGTTCGACGATGATGGATCGACCACCCAGGCGACCAAGAACGTTCTCGATTTCTGCGAAAAGTTCGAAGAAGCCGGTCTGCGGACGAAGGCTTTCGTCGATCAGATCAAGGCTGAAGGCCTGTTGATGGACGGGGAAATCTCGATCGAACGCACCGAGTTTCCGGGCAAGCCCTACGTCTATCGCGGCTTCCAGATGGTCAATCAGGAAAAGCTGCAGGAAGTTTCAGCCGAGAAGCTGGAGCAGTGGAACAAGAACGGCCTGATGGCGCTCGTCTTCGCGCATCTGTTCTCGCTCGACCTGATGCGCAATATCTTCTCCCGCCAGGTTTCGCAGGGCCGTGTTCCGGAGCCTGTAGAAGAAGCCGCGGTCTGATCGAATATTGTCCGGTGATTTGAGGCCGTATCGCGCCTTGAAATCACCGCACATTGTCACACATTGGGGGTGCCAGGCCGTCCCCCCTCATTATTCGGCCTGGCTGTGCACATGATGCACACCTCCCTGAACTTGGCCACCTCGTGCTCCGGCACGAGGTGGTTTTTTCTTATGGTAGATGGATTTATTCCGCCGCCTGCGAAAGGTCTTCGCGCCCCATCGAAAGAATCTCGTCGGCCAGTTCGCGCACCAGGCCCGACAGCAAGCGCACCAGCATAGGCGTTCGGGCACTCGTCTGCTCGAACCGTGCATCGAGATAAAGCGAGCGGCACACCTCCAACTGCAAGGCGTGAATGCCCAGGGCCGGCCGTCCGTGACGGTCGAGCACATAACCCCCGGCGTAAGGACGATTATGCGCGGCACGGCGATCATTCCGGGCAAAATAGCGTAGGGCAGTGGCCGACAGCATCCCGCCGCTCGAGACACCGAAACGGTCACCTACAACGAAATCAGCCGGTTGCTCGTCAGGGTGCTGTTTCTTCAGCGGCGGCATCGAATGCAAGTCGAGCAACAAGGCTGCTCCCCAGCGACGGCGAATCGTCGTCAGGGAACGAGTGATTTCAGCGTGATAGGGCTCGTGAATGAGAGCAATTCGCTCATCAACCTCGGCCTGGCTATGGCGCTGGCGCCAGATCTCGCCGAGCCCGTTGAGACGACGCGGAATAAGCCCGAGCCCGCTCCGCGCCCGCCGGTTGGCTCGCGAATGATTGGCACTACCGATCGGGCCATCTGCCACCATCGACCAATCCATGTCGTCATCCGCGCGGTTGAGATCGAGCATGGCGCGCGGGGCGTGGGCCACTATGACAGGGGCCCCAGTCTCCTGCCCGATGCCCATAGCAAGTTCGTCGATCAGACGATCTTCGAGCCGGAGCATGGCAAATTCGGAATCCCGCATCCGCTCCACCAGCGAAGCGGGATAGCAACGCCCGCCATGCGGCGCAGCAATGAGCACGGGAATTTCGGGCCTGTCGAGCCCGTGGAAGCCGAAAGCCGCCTCTTCGGTACCCGGAATCCTGCCCCCGCCAGTCGTGGAAACAGCGTTAGCTGCGTCGTCATCTCGGTTGCTGTCGCCCGGTTCCATGCCCCTTTGCTGGCGCGAAATCCGGTCTGTGTCAAAGCAGGTCGGATTAGAAAGGGCGAAAGATTTCTTAAGCGGTTGGCGCTATAGGAGCGCCTTATGAAAGACCAAGCTCCTCCCCGCCGCATCCTGCTGGCCGAAGACGAAGATGCCATGCGCAGCTATCTCAGCCGCGCCTTGGAGAATGCCGGATATGAAGTGATCGCAGTGGATCGCGGGACTGCCGCCCTTCCCGAACTGGCAAAACAGGATTTTGACCTTTTGCTGTCCGATATCGTCATGCCTGAAATGGACGGGATCGAACTGGCCCAACGATGCAACGAGATCAGCCCGCGCACGAAGGTGATGTTCATTACCGGATTTGCCGCTGTCTCGCTCAAGGCCAGCCGCGACCAGCCGCAGGCTAAGGTGCTGTCGAAACCTTTCCACCTGCGAGACCTGGTGCTGGAAGTCGAACGCGTTTTCGAAGATCGCGAACAGGCTGCGGTTTAGGCCTTGCGAAGCGAAGGACGCCTCGCTAAACGGCGCGCCTTGCCGACGCAGAAGCGATCGGCAGTTCGATGGTGCGGGCGTATAGCTCAGTGGTAGAGCACTGTATTGACATTGCAGGGGTCGGAAGTTCAACTCTTCCTACGCCCACCATCGAAACCCGCCGCTCCCGGCGGGTTTTTTTGTTTCTGGTTCAGGCATTAAGGCCTCCCGGCAGCATTGGCAGGCAATCGCCCGGCCCCGGTCGCCAAGTTCCTCACTTTCCAAACCGAGCGTCAACCTCGCATCCATGCCCTTCACTTGCGCCGCGTGGTGCCTCTGCTAAAGCGCGCGCAACTCCAATTATTTGCGCAAGAGGCAACAGGCAGACATGCAGAAAATTCAGGTCAAGAATCCGGTCGTCGAACTCGATGGCGACGAGATGACGAGAATCATCTGGCAATGGATCCGCGAACGGCTGATTTTGCCCTATCTCGATGTGGACCTGAAATATTACGACCTCTCGATCGAAAAGCGCGACGAGACCAGCGACCAGATCACCATCGACGCGGCCAATGCCATCAAGGAGCATGGGGTCGGCGTGAAATGTGCCACCATCACTCCGGATGAACAGCGGGTCGAGGAATTCGATCTCAAGAAGATGTGGGTCAGCCCGAATGGCACGATCCGCAATATTCTGGGCGGCGTCGTCTTCCGCGAACCGATCGTGATCGACAATGTGCCTCGCCTTGTGCCCGGTTGGACCGATCCGATCGTGGTCGGCCGCCATGCTTTTGGCGACCAGTATCGCGCCAAGGACACGCTCATTCCCGGAAAAGGCAAGCTGCGCCTGGTCTTCGAAGGGGAAGATGGGAAGAACATCGACATCGACGTGTTCGAGTTCCCCAGCCCCGGCGTGGCCATGGCCATGTATAATCTGGACGATTCGATCCGCGATTTTGCCCGCGCCTCGATGAATTACGGTCTCAACCGCGGTTGGCCGGTTTATCTCTCGACCAAAAACACGATCCTCAAGAAGTATGATGGCCGCTTCAAGGATCTGTTCCAGGAAGTGTTCGACAGTGAATTCGCCGACAAGTTCAAGGAAGCCGGCATCACCTACGAACATCGCCTGATCGACGACATGGTCGCCTCGGCGCTCAAGTGGAACGGCAAGTTCGTGTGGGCTTGCAAGAACTACGATGGCGACGTCCAGTCAGACACCGTGGCGCAAGGGTTCGGTTCGCTCGGCCTGATGACTTCGGTTCTGATGACCCCCGACGGCAAGACCGTGGAAGCCGAAGCAGCGCACGGCACCGTCACCCGCCACTATCGCCAGCACGAACAAGGCAAGGCGACCAGCACCAACCCGATCGCCAGCATCTTCGCCTGGACGCGCGGCCTGATCTATCGCGGAAAATTCGACGATACGCCGGACGTTGTGCGGTTCGCCGAGACGCTTGAGCGGGTCTGCATCGAAACCGTCGAGAACGGCCAGATGACCAAGGATCTCGCGCTGTTGATCGGGCCGGACCAGAACTGGCTCACCACCGAGCAGTTCTTCGAAGCCATCGTCAACAATCTCGACAAGGAAATGAGCAACTGGAGCTAATTCGCTCGCTCGTTCGAATGTTAACACCAAAGGGCGATCCATCCGCGAAGATGGGTCGCCCTTTGTGAATCCGGGGGCTATCAGCAACCCATGACCGATACCCGCAGCAAGGCCCGTCTCGAGGTTCGTCCCACCAAGTTGAGCGATGTCCGCGCCATCGCCGACCTGGTGCGCCGCGTCTATGACGACATGCCCGCCTACACCCACGGTGAGATCCGGGGCCAGATCAACAATTATCGTGAGGGCTGTTTCGTGGCCAAGCTCGACGGTAAGCTTGTCGGCTACTGCGCTTCGATGCGGCTAAGCGAGCGGGTCGCATTTTCAGACCATAGCTGGGACGAAGTAACCGGCAACGGTTTCGGCAGCCGCCATAACGCCAAGGGCGATTGGCTCTATGGTTACGAGATGTGCGTCGATCCCAAGACCCGCGGCACCCGTATCGGGCGGCGACTGTACGAGGAACGCCGCGCCCTGGCAGAGCGCCTTGACCTGACCGGCATCGTCTTTGCGGGCCGCATGCCGGGGTATGCCCGCGCCACTCGCCGCAAACATAACCGTGCCGAGACGCCCCAAGGCTATCTCGACATGGTGCTGGAAGGGAAGATTCACGACCCGGTGTTGCGCTTCCAGCTCGCCAATGGATTCGAGCCCGAAGGGGTACTCGAAAATTATCTGCCGGAGGACAAGGCTTCCAGGGCCAACGCTGTCCGGATGGTCTGGCGCAACCCCTATGTCGACGGCGACGCGCCGCCCAAGCACCGCATCCCGCGCGACGTGGAAAGTGTCCGCATTGCCACCTGCCAATTGCAGGCAAGAGCGGTTTCCGACTTCGACGAGTTCATGCGCCAGGTTGAATATTTCGTTGATGTTGCAGCGGATTACGAGGCAGACTTCATCGTCTTTCCCGAGATGTTCACACTCATGCTGCTGAGCGCCGAGGAAAAGGTTCTCAACCCGGCAGAATCGATTGAGGCACTAACCCGCTATACCACCCGTCTGCGCAGCAAGCTCAGCGAGATGGCGCTCAATTTCAATATCAACATCATCGGCGGTTCGCATCCGACCCGGATGGAAGACGGCGACATCCACAATGTCGCCTATGTCTGCCTGCGCGACGGTTCGGTGCATGCGCAGGAGAAGATCCACCCTACCCCCAACGAGACATATTGGTGGAACATAAAGGGAGGTGACAGCATCGATGCGATCCAGACCGACTGCGGTCCGATCGGCGTGCTTATCTGTTACGATTCAGAATTCCCCGAACTCGCCCGTAGACTGGTGGACGAAGGTGCACGGATCATTTTCGTACCGTTCTGCACCGACAGCCGGCAAGGCTATATGCGGGTACGCTACTGCGCACAGGCCCGAGCCATTGAAAACCAGTGCTTCGTGGTCATGAGCGGCAATGTCGGTAATCTGCCCAATGTCGCCAATATGGACATCCAGTATGCACAGAGCTGCATCCTGACTCCGTGCGATTTTCCTTTCGCGCGCGACGGCATCGCCGCCGAGGCGACCGAGAACGTGGAAACCCTGACAATCAGCGACGTGAATTTGGCCGACCTCAGCTGGGCACGGGCCGAGGGCACGGTACAGAATCTCGCCGATCGCCGATTCGATCTTTACCGCATCGAATGGGACAAGCGGGTCGGCCAGGTTTCGCCGCGCATCGGCGAGGACAACGAGCACTCGCCGCCGGCAGGCCCGCATGGTGGGCGCGGTGGTTGAATATTATCTCTGGCAACAGGGAGGGCAAGCCGTGACAGCGGGCGTGACCTTGGCCGCAAGGGCGTTATAGCACACCTATGGCCGGCGAACTTTCCTTCTCTCCCGTAATGTCGGATGCGCTGGTGATCCTGGGTTCTGCCGGGATCGTCATCCCCGTCTTTACCCGTTTCAAGATCACGCCGGTCATCGGCTTCATCCTGATCGGGATAGCGGTCGGCCCGTTCGGGCTCGGCGCATGGGTCTATGATTACGAGTGGCTCAATCTCATAACAATATCCGACCCCGAGGGGCTGGCGCCCTTCGCCGAATTCGGCATCATATTGCTGCTTTTCGCAATCGGGTTGGAACTGTCGTTCAAGCGATTATGGACATTGCGTCGCCTCGTTTTCGGCCTCGGCGCGATGGAACTGTTGGTGATTGGATCCAGCCTGGCGGCAGTGCTGGCGATGATGGGGCAGTACTGGACCGGCGCACTCGCGCTCGGCTTTGCCCTCGCCTTTTCCTCGACCGCCATCGTGCTGCCGATTTCGGGAACCAAGTCACCGGTCGGACGGGCGGCGCTGTCAATGCTTCTGTTCGAAGATATCATGATCGTCCCGATCATCTTCATCCTCGGCGCGCTTGCCCCATTCGCACAAAGCGAAGGGGCAGATGCCCTTGTCGACACCTTGTGGCAGGGCGGGCTGGTGATTGCCGCATTGCTGGTCATCGGCCGCATCGCCCTGCCTCGGCTGTTCGCGCAGGCAGCCCGGACCAAAAGCCCCGAGCTATTTCTTGCCGCATCATTGCTGGTGGTGATTGGCGCCAGCCTCGCCACAGCTGTTGTGGGTCTTTCGCCCATCGTAGGCGCGCTGATTGCCGGCCTGCTCATCGCTGAGACCGAGTATCATGGCGAAGTCGAGGCAATCATGGAGCCTTTCAAAGGCCTGGCGCTGGGGATCTTCCTGATCACCGTCGGCATGAGCATTGACCTTGTAAGCATCTGGGACAATCTCTGGCCCATCCTCACGGCAGTGCTGCTGGTGCTGACTTTCAAGGCGCTGGTGACGGGCATCCTTTTGCGGCTGATGGGCGCGCGGCGCAGCACTGCGGCCGAAACCGGCATCTTGATGGCCAGCCCTTCCGAAACGACATTGATCGTGTTGACGGCAGCAGGCTCGGCCATGCTTATCCAGCCCGGAACCGCGCAATTCTGGCAAATCGTCACGGCGATTGGCCTCACCGTGACGCCGCTACTGGCCATGCTGGGCCGAGCCATCGGTCGCCGTGTCGAGCCTGTTCCCGAACTCGATGAGGGGGATACCAGCGAGCCACGGGTCATTATTATCGGGATCGGGCGCGTCGGAATGCTGGTGGCCGACATGCTGACAGCGCATGAACGCCCCTATGTTGCTATCGACAGCGATGCCGACCTGATCTCCGCCGCCCGCAAACGCGGCTATCGCGCTATCTTCGGCGATGCGGCGCGCGGCGACGTGCTCGACAACTTAGGCATAGAGAACGCGCTCGCGGTGGTCCTCACTATGGACGAGCCGGTGCTCTCCGAACGCCTGATTTCCAAGTTGCGCAAAGACAACCCGGAACTGCTCATCGTAGGTCGCGCACGCGACAGCCAGCACGCTGCCGATCTCTACCGCGCAGGCGCCAGCCACGCAGTCCCAGAAACTCTCGAAAGTTCGCTACAGCTATCCGAAGCTGTGCTCGGCGATATCGGTGTTCCGATGGGGCCTGTCATCGCCTCGATCCATGCCAAGCGCGACGAATTGCGCGAGCAAATCCAGCGAGATGCGGACCTGGCTGAAAAGCCCAAATTGCGCACCAGCACTATCCAGGCCTGAAAATCTGCGAACCTTTTTCCCAACTCACGCATTGGTTGGGAAAGGAGAGCAAAATGTCAGACCCGACCAAGCCAACACCCAATGACGAGAAGTTCAAGCCGCAGAACGTCAAGGGTCCGCTGAAAGATTCGAACCCGACCAACCAGCATCGTGAAAAACCGGGCGATACCGGCGGCAACGATGTCCCGCGCGGCAGCAGTGGTCAGACCAAGACTACGCCTAGCGCCTGAACCGGCGGTGTAAGCCAGCCAGAGGCCGTTTAAGCGTTCACTGACGCCAACTTGGCACGCACCGCATCAAGTGCGTCCTCGGCCTTGTCGCCATCGGGGCCGCCGCCCTGGGCCATGTCGGGGCGGCCTCCACCGCCCTTGCCCCCGAGCGTCTCGACTGCAGCACGAACCAATTCCACAGCGTCGATACGATCGGTCAGATCGTCGGTCACTGCGGCTGCGAATGCCGCCTTGCCATCGTTCACCGCGCAAATAGCCGCTACGCCTGACCGGATGCGCTGCTTCGCCTCGTCAAGCAGGCTCCGCAAATCTTTGGGGTTAAGGCCTTCAATGACCTGACCTGCAAAGGTCACGCCGCCAACGGATTCATCCTGCGGTCCGGCATTCGCCTGTCCGCCGCCCAAGGCCAGTTGCTTCTTTGTTTCGGCCAGTTCGCGTTCGAGCGCCTTGCGTTCCTCGAGGAGTGCAGAAACCCGGTCGGCCACGTCTTCAGGTTGGGTGCGCAAAGCGTTGGCAGCTGTTTTCAAAGCTTCCTCGCGTCTGACCAGCCATTGCCGCGCAGCGTCGCCTGTCAGGGCCTCGATACGCCGCACACCGGAGCTCACCGCGCTTTCGCTAATTATGCGGAAGAGCTGGATATCGCCTGTCGCACGGACATGGGTGCCACCGCATAGTTCAACCGAAAAGGTTTTGCCGTCATTGGAGGAGCGGCCCATCGAGAGAACTCGCACTTCATCGCCATATTTCTCGCCGAACAGCGCGAGCGCCCCTGCTTCGACAGCATCATCGGGCGACATCAATCGGGTCGAAACAGATTCGTTGGAGCGAATCTCCGCATTTACCTCCGCTTCGATCGCGGCAATATCTTCCGGGTCAAGCGGCTTGGGGTGCGAGAAATCGAACCGCAAGCGGTCCTCGGCCACCAGCGAGCCTTTCTGAGTGACATGGCCGCCGAGCCGATTGCGCAATGCCGCATGAACCAGGTGGGTCGCGGAATGGTTGGCGCGAATACGGTCACGCCGCTCCGCATCGACCTCAAGATGCACCGTGTCACCCGTTTTGAGCGTTCCGGCCTCGATCTTCGTCGAATGGGTATGCAGCCGACCCAGAGGCTTACCGGTATCGGTGACAAGCGCATTCAACCCTGCCGCAGTGGACATGATACCGCTATCGCCGGTCTGCCCGCCGCTCTCACCATAAAACGGAGTCTGGTTTGTTACGACGATGACTTCGTCGCCGGCCTCGGCGCTATCAATCTCCGCGCCCTCCTTTACGAGCGCCACGATGCGACCCTCGCCGCTGGTAGCAGCATAGCCTGTAAACTCGGTCGCGCCTTCGCGCTCGGCAATATCGAACCAGACTTCGCTATCTGCAGCCTGACCGGAGCCCTTCCACGCCGCACGTGCCGCAGCCTTCTGCTGCTGCATCGCTGACGTGAAACCTTTTTCGTCAACCGAGATCCCGCGCGAACGCAGCGCATCTTCGGTCAGATCGTAGGGGAAACCGAATGTGTCGTAGAGCTTGAATGCGGTCGCCCCGTCGAGAGTATCGCCTTCATGCATATTGCTCGTCGCATCGTCGAGCAGCTTCAAGCCTTTGTCCAAGGTCTGACGGAACCGCGTTTCCTCGCGTTCGAGCGTTTCCTCGATCAGCGCCTGACCCCGGTTCAGTTCGGGATAGGCCTGCCCCATCTCGGCAACCAGCGCGGGGACGAGACGATGCATCAGCGGCTCGTCTGCGCCAAGCAGATGGGCATGACGCATGGCACGGCGCATGATGCGGCGCAGCACATAGCCGCGACCCTCATTGGAGGGCAGGACGCCGTCCGCGATGAGAAAACTCGTCGAACGCAGGTGGTCGGCTATTACCCGGTGGCTTGCCTGAGTGGCCCCTTCGGATTTACCCCCGACCAGCCCTTCGGACACGGAAATCAGAGCCTTGAATGTGTCAGTGTCGTAATTGTTGTGCACGCCCTGCATGACTGCGGCGATGCGCTCCAGCCCCATGCCGGTATCGATATTCTTGTGCGGCAGGTCGCCGCTTATCTCGCCACCCGACTGCTCATGCTGCATGAACACGAGGTTCCAGATCTCGACGAAGCGGTCGCCGTCCTCATCCGGAGAGCCGGGAGGGCCGCCAGGAATATGTTCGCCGTGATCATAGAAGATTTCCGAACACGGCCCGCACGGGCCATCATCGCCCATCGCCCAGAAATTGTCCTTGGTGGCGATGCGGATGATCCGCTCTTCCGGCAGCCCGGTGATTTTCTGCCAAAGAGCGAATGCCTCGTCGTCGGTATGATAGACAGTCGCAGTGAGTTTGGCTGGATCGATGCCCCACTCCTTCGTCAGCAGCGTCCAAGCGTGAACGATCGCCTGCTCCTTGAAGTAATCACCGAAGGAGAAATTGCCGAGCATCTCGAAGAAGGTGTGGTGCCGGGCAGTGTAGCCGACATTATCGAGATCATTGTGCTTGCCGCCGGCACGGACACATTTCTGCGCGCTCGTTGCGGTCGATGCTGGCGCGGTTTCGAGACCGGTAAACACATTCTTGAACGGCACCATGCCCGCATTGACGAACATGAGGGTAGGATCATTGTATGGCACCAACGGTGCCGAAGCTATTTCGGCGTGCCCGTTACCGGCAAAATAATCGAGAAAACTGCGGCGGATGTCGTTGGTCGATTGCATGGCAGCGAGTTAGGGCTTCGAGCGCTGCTCGACAAGCGCGGAAGTGCCGCAAATACGTGTCAGCCCGCCTCGGGTGGCGGTACGGCGTCAGTCGGCCTGGCCCCGAACGGCAGTGACGATCCAGGCCGCAGCAGGGAGTGCCACGATCCCCGAGTGCAGATTCCTTGAGAGATAGTCCTGTAGCTTGGCTTCGAACCGCCTTCGTTGTTCGCCGTCCAGCAATGCGAGCGGTCTTGCAGCAGGCCCTATAACCTTGAAATGAGCCATTGCATCCTCGACCGGGTTTTCGCCGGCGCCCGTGACATAGGCAAAATCGACAGGCTCGAAATGGATATCTCGCCAGCCGGCCTCGGACAGGATCGGCTCGACATGGTCAGGATCTGCGAATGCAAAAGGGCCTGGCGTGCCCGGCACCGGTTCTTCACTGGCCTCTGCCGGCAGAAAACTGGCAACTTCCCCCGCCCAGAGATTCTCCCGGACGGAGCGGAAACAGCTAAAAACGAGGCGCGCATCAGTCGACGCGATTTCGGCGAGATGGGAAAATGCGGCAACGGGTTCGTCAAAGAACATGACTCCATGGCGCGAAACCAGCAGGTCCGGGGTAAAGCCGCTACGATCCCATTCAGATACGTCGGCTACCTCGAAATCGACGTTCATAAGGTTCCTACCGCGCCGCTTGGCTACTTCGATAAGTTCGTCGCTCACATCGACGCCGACAATCTTGGCGTGTGGATGTCCGCGACCGAGCGCCATCGACAATTCGCCGGCGCCGCAGCCTATATCGAGAACCCTGGCGATCTCTCGCGCGCTGGCCCTTCCAAGCAATCTGTCGGTCAGACCCAAGAAACTGCGATCAGTGCGCGAATAATGCTTGGCCCAGGCCGTACCGGTTTCGCCTTGCCAGGCAGCCTTGTCGGTCATCGTGTCATCCCTGCGTTTTACCCATTGACGGTCATACGAAACCACTTGCAGCTAGGAGCTGCTTTTCGGCAGCCCGGGT